>NZ_JBQCIE010000093.1:0-3053 GCF_051954055.1 Humibacter sp.
CCAAGTCGTCGGCGTGGTCGGCGAGAACGGCGCGGGCAAGTCGACGCTCATGGGCACCCTGTCCGGTGCCGTGCACCGGGACGGCGGCCGGATAACGCTCGACGGCGCTCCGCTCGCCCCCGGTTCGACAGAAGCGGCGCAGCGGCTCGGCGTCGCGATGGTCTCGCAGGAGTTCCCGCTGGTCGGGCAGCTCTCGGTCGCCGAGAACCTGCTGCTCGGACGCCGCCCCGAACAGGCACGCAGCAGGTGGCTGGTCGACCGGCGTGCCCAGCAGGCGCAGGCAGCCGCGATGCTCGCCGACATCGGGCTTTCCGCTGGCCGCATCGGCCTCGATCGCGACGTGCGCTCGCTGCCTGTTCCGACGAGGCAGATGATCGAGATCGCCAAGGCGTGGGGTCGCAAACCGCGCCTGCTCATTCTCGATGAGCCCACCTCGTCACTCGGTCCCGTCGAGGCGGAGATCGTGCTCGGTCTGGCCAGGCAACTCGCCGATCGCGGTGGTGCTGTCCTGTTCATCGGGCATCGACTCGACGAAGTGCGCGAGGTGAGCGATCGGGTCGTTGTGCTGCGCAACGGCCGCCTCGTGGCAGATCTCACACCGAGCGAGGCGTCTGAGGCGCGTCTGATCAGGGAGATGGTGGGCGGTGAACTCGAACACGGCACCCCGAAGGCGCCATCCACGGACGCCCCGGTGTTCCTGCAGCTCGAGGGCCTCACCGCCGACGGTCTCGGCCCGGTCGACCTGGAGATCAAGGCGGGCGAGATCCTCGGCGTCGCCGGGCTCATGGGGTCGGGGCGAAGCAGGCTCATCCACACCATCGCGGGCGCACAGCCCTCGACGGGAGGCAGCATGACGATGGCCGGAGCGCGCCACGCTCCGCGGACCGCGCAAGACGGTGTCGAAGCGGGCATCGCCCTCATCCCGGAGGACCGCAAGGAGCAGTCGCTCGTGCTGTTCGCCTCCATCGCATCGAATGTGACGGTGTCGATTCTTCGTCGGCTGAGCCGCTGGGGGATGCTCGGGCCCCGCGCACAGCACGCAGCCGCAGTCAGGATCGCTCATGACGTCAATGTGCGAATGCAGAGCGTCGACCAGCCGATCGGTTCGTTGTCCGGCGGCAATCAGCAGCGTGCGATCTTCGGCCGGGCGTTTGCGACTGCGCCGAGGCTGCTCTTGCTCGACGAACCGACCCGGGGCGTGGATGTCGGAGCGAAAGCTGAGATCTACGGGCTCATCGACCGGGCGGCCGCCGACGGCATGACGGTGGTCGCAGCATCGTCCGAACTCGAGGAACTGCTGTTGATCAGCCATCGCATCGCCGTGATGAACCGCGGCCGCCTCGTCGCGGTGCTCGACCGGGACGAGGCCACCAAAGAGGCGATCATGACCGCGGCCGCCTCCACCACCATTCCGGCGTCCTCCGCGCCGGAGCAAGCATCCACTTTGCAAGGAGAACCGGCATGACCGCCGCACCCGATCCAACGACAGTCTCGGCACGTCCCGCTAGCACACTCTCCGACCCCGTGGACGCCCCGATCGGGCTTGCGCCGGCGCGGGCAGCTGCGAACCGTCGCGCCAAGCCTTCGCTGCTGCACCGTTTCGCCGCCTCACCCGAGGCGGGCGTCGGCCTCGCGTGCGTCGTCGTCTTCGCGATCATCGCGTTCGCAGCGCCGACCTACGCGACGGCGGGCAACCTCCAGGTGATGGGCCGTGACCTGGCGCAGCTCGGCATCCTTGCCGTGGCCGAGGCGCTCGTCATTCTCACCGGAGGCATCGATCTGTCGGTCGGGGCGCTCGCCGGCCTGGCGGGGATCATCGCCGCAAGCCTCAATGTCACCATGCACCTGCCTGCTGCTGTCGCGATCGTGGTGACCGTCGCGATCTGTGCACTCATCGGCGCATGGCATGGCTTCACCGTGACCCGGTTGAAGGTGCCGCCGTTCGTGATCACGCTCGTGACGTTCACGATCGCACAGGGGCTCTCTCTGGCCATCACCAGCGGCACGCCCATCAACGGCATCGATCCGATGTTCAGCGACATCAGCGGGTATTACGTGCTCGGCGTGCCCGTGCCAGCGCTGTTCTTCATCGCGATCGTGCTCATCGCCTGGTTCGTGCTCGAACGCACCTACGTCGGACGTCAGGTCTATGCCGTGGGGGGCAACCGGGAAGCCGCGCGGCTCGCCGGCATCCCGACCCGCCGGCGCATCTTCTCGATGTACGTCGCAGCCTCTGCGATCTCAGGTGTGGTCGGCATCCTGGTCATCGGGCGCATGAACGTGGCCGATCCTTCGGTCGGTCCGGGCTGGGAACTCACTGCGATCGCTGCGGCGGTTGTCGGTGGTATGTCGCTGACGGGTGGCGAGGGCCGCATCTTCGGCGTCGCGGCCGGCGCCATCCTGCTGGAGCTCATCGCCAACGGTCTGCTCGCGCTGCATGTGAGCCCGTACTTCCAACAGGTCGTGCAGGGTGCAGTCCTCGGCATCGCGATCCTGCTCGACCGGGTGCGCGCCAGATACTTCGGTCGGGGGCGCAGCTAACCGGTGCGCAGGGTGCGCAGCGCACGGACAGTGGCATGATCCGTGCGCTGCGCAATACCCGTAGAGGCGGGCGAACGCGACGCGGACCCTCACTTGCTGCGCGCCACGCCCGGGGTGCACGCCGAATTGCACGCACGGTGACCGGCACGTAGAGTAGACACCTGTCACCCCAAAGGTGCGGAAAGCTCGAAGAGCTTCCGGCCTCAAGCGGGACCGATCCTCAGCCGAAGAGCTACTCCTTTCAGGAGAGAACCACTGGCTGAACGGAACGAACAACTTCCATCGGCGCAATTCGAGTTCGCCTCGAGCAGTGACCCATGGATGATCGGTGAAACAAGCCCTGACAAGTAGGTCGAGAGACTGATGGTCAGGAGTGTCCGATCCTTGAGAACTCAACAGCGTGCACAATGTCATATGCCAATTAACCTCGTCACTGGCATCGGCCTTTTTTGGTTGGTGTTGGTGTTGGGATTCCTTTGGATTAGATATTTTTGAATGTCAGTTTGATATTC
>NZ_JBQCIE010000094.1:0-4267 GCF_051954055.1 Humibacter sp.
GACGCGACGGTCACGACGATCGCGCGTTCGTCGGTGATCCAGCCATCCCGCATCCGGAACCCCGGTCGCACGCTCAGCACGCCGGGCATCCGGAGACGGTCGAGGTTCTCGTCGATGATCTGCTGAATGCGGGCCTGCTGAACCTGCGCGTTCGCCATGACGTCCATACTCCCCCTTCACCCTGCCGGGGGGATACGCATGCGCCGCCCGTCGGCGCATGCTGGACAGATCCCCGCACACGAGAGGAACTGCCATGAGCGACTTGGAGTACGGGCCGGTCGAGTTCGTGCTCGTCGGGTTCCAGGGCGAGGCGCCCGACCCCGGCGTGGTGGATGCCGTGCGTGAACTCGTGCACGAGGGTGCCGTGCGCATCATCGACGCGCTCGTGATCAGCCGAACGATCGAGGGCGACATCGAGACGATCGAGGTCGAGGATTCGACGAATGCCTACGGGCTCGAAGACGCCGAGCTCGACCTCTCCGGACTCGCCGCCGATGAAGACATCGAGTACTTCGCCGAATCACTGGAGCCGGGCACGAGCGCCGAGCTGCTCGTCGTGGAGCTGCTCTGGGCGAAGAAGCTCGCATCGCGGCTTGCGGCATCCGGTGGCGTCGTGCTCGCGAGCGAGCGCATCCCCGCCCCGATCGTGAACGAGGTCGTGGCGACCGCCAGGCAGGAGTGACGCCGGCGCGGACCGGAGTCAGCAGGGTCGAGAGATCGGAGCAGACATGCCATTCATCGGTCGAATAGGACGTCCGGGACTGATCGGGCTCGCCGCTCGCACCGCTGTGGTCGCGGGCACGGCGACCGCCGTCTCCGGCGGCATGGCCGCACGCCAGCAGCGCAGGGCCGAGGACCAGTACGAGCAGCAGCAGTTCGAGGCACAGCAACAGCAGGCGCAGATGCAGCAGGCGGCGCAGCAGGCCGTCGCTCAGCAGGCACCGCCCGCGGCGGCCGGCGGCGACGTGACGAGCGAGCTTCAGCGGCTCGCCGGCCTGCATCAGCAGGGCATTCTCACCGACGAGGAGTTCAGCGCCGCGAAGCAGAAACTGCTCGGCCTGTAGGCTCTTGCCTCGTGCTCTCCGGTCGCGCTGCTCTCGTCACTGGCGTCTCGCGGCGCCGCGGCATCGGCTACGGCATCGCCCGCCGGCTCGCCGAACTCGGCGCGAGCGTCTTCGTGCAGCATCACGCGGCGCACGACGCCGGCCAGCCGTGGGGCAGCGACGATCTGGATGCCGTGCGGGCAGGCATCCGGGAACGGCTTGCGCCCGACGCGCGGTTCGGCGACATCGCTGCCGACCTCTCCGATCCGGATGCTCCTGAGCACGTCATCGAGGCGGCCCGGTCCGCGATCGGCAGGCTGGACATCCTGGTCTGCAACCATGCCCGCTCCGGCGGCGACGGCTCCATCTTCGACATGACGGCGCAGAAGCTGTCTGGGCACTACGACGTGAACACTCGGTCGACGCTGCTGCTGACCCGGTTCTTCGCGGAGCAGTTCGGGGGAGGGCACGTCGCTTCGGATTCCGAGGCGCGACCGGGCGACCGCGAGGGCCTGAATGCGCCCATCGACGAGTTCGCCACCGGGCGCGTGATCTGGATGACGTCGGGTCAGCAGACGGGTCCGATGCGCGGCGAGGTGGCCTACGCAGCGAGCAAGGCCGCGCTGGCCGGGGTGACGCCGACCGTGGCCGCGGAGCTGCTGCCGCGAGGCATCCTGCTCAACACCATCAACCCGGGGCCGGTGAACACCGGATACCTGGATGCCGCCACCAGCGACCGCTCGCCGGAGACCGTCGCGGACGTGCTCGCGTCCATGCCGTTCGGCCGGTTCGGGCATCCGGATGACGTGGCCCGTCTGATCGGATGGCTCGCCTCAGCGGACGGCCGCTGGGTCGTCGGCCAGGTGCTCACCTCCGACGGCGGCTTCACCCTCGGCTAGGGGCCCAGCACCCGCCGCCGCTCGTACTGGGACTGGGACTGGGACAAGGCGTCCATCTCGGCAACGCAACACGCTCGCCGATGCGGCGGCCTCGACGGCGCATCGATCCCAGCCGTGCGCTCTGCCAACTGCGGCGCGCCGCCGCTCGCGCGGCGCGCAAGACTAGAACAGGTCGGGGCTCGGCGCGCCTGCGTGGCGGATGGTCACGTCCGCGTGCCGGTCGAAGCGGTAACCCACACCGCGAACCGTGCGCACGATGTCTTCGTACCGTCCCAGCTTGGAGCGCAGCCGCCGGATGTGCACGTCGATCGTGCGCTCGTTCGGCACGTCGTCCTCGCCGGCGCGCCAGAGCGACGAGATGAGCTCTGCCCGGTCGATGGTGCGGCCCTCGCGCAGCACGAGGTACTGCAGCAGCTCGAACTCCTTGTAGGTCAGGCCGACCGCGTCGTTGTCGAGAAGCAGGCGCTTGCGCGAGATGTCGACGACCACGCCGGTGACCCTGTCCTGCACGGGGTCGGCGGTCTGGCGGTTGCGGGCGACGGCAGCTGGGTCCTGCAACGCGAGGCGGACGACGTCGATGTCGCGTCCACCGGCGGCGTCCGGTGCGAGCGCGACGGCGGCGTAGGTCTCCGAGCCCGGCGCGATCTCGGCCGCCAGGCGCTTGAGCGCCTCGACGACGTGGCCGAGATCCGTCCCAGCGGCGTTCGCCTTGTCTTCGTCGAAGCCGACGTAGAGGGCGAAGCCGCGTGCCCGGGTGCCGTTCGGCACGGCACGGATGCGCACGGGTGCCGGAGCATCCTGCACGGGGGCGGCGGCAGGCACGGCGCGCTGCTGTGCCGGGAGCGGCTGCACCGGCTGCGGTGCGCCCGGCTCCACGCGACGCGGATGCGCGGTGCGAGCGGGAGCGGACACCGCGGCCGACGGAGCCGTCACAGCGGGCGCGCTCGCCGCGGCGAGCGGAGCGGCGGACCTTCGCACGGGGGTGGGCCGCCTCTCGATGGTGGCGGTGTCGTTCAGCGGGGTGACGGTGGCAAGAGACATGGGAGTGAAGTCCTCGGGGCGATGATGCGGTGAGCCCGGTGCCTGCGCGTGGTGCGCGGATTCTCGAACCGGGTTCGGTGATGAGCTGGGCCGACAGGCGGCCGGTTCGGAAGCTCGAGCGAGAGGCGCGGGATGCTTCCGGAGAGCGTCGCTATGGGAGACGGATGTCTCGCGAATGACTGCGAAATCGGGTCGATCAGCGGCAGGTTACGCCTGCGCTTCGGCTCGATCAGCCGGCGACGGCGGGGCGAAAGGTCGACGGATCAGCGACACATTCGACAGCACATGACGGCAGCGCGGCCGGGCATCATCATGCCGGCGTGCCCAAGGGCCTCGAAGGAGGTCAGGGTGCGCGTGGGTGCAGTCATGTGTGCAAGTAAACCGGATGCCTACTCCTCTTGTCAAAGTCAGGCGAATGTATCGCCGACCATCCCCAGCCAGTTCCTGCAAGCTCAGCCAGCCGGGGAGGCTGCAGTTGCAGCAACTGGCTGTGTTCGGCGTTTGTCGGCGCTCGGAGGCTCAGACGAGTCCGTAGAGCCGGTCTCCGGCGTCGCCGAGTCCCGGAACGATGTAGCCGTGCTCGTTCAGGTGGTCGTCAACGGCGCCCACGACGAGCGTCACATCGCGGCCCTCGGTGAGACGTTCGACGGCGGCGATGCCCTCGGGTGCGGCGAGGATGCAGATGGCCGTGACATCCACGGCGCCGCGCTTGAACAGGAACTCGATCGCCGCGCTCAGCGATCCACCGGTGGCGAGCATCGGGTCGAGCACGAAGCACTGCCGATTGGAGAGGTCGTCGGGGAGTCGCTCGGCGTACGTGGCCGGTTGCAGGGTCTCCTCGTTGCGCACCATGCCGAGGAATCCGACCTCCGCTGAGGGTACGAGCTTGACCATGCCCTCGAGCATCCCGAGGCCGGCACGCAGGATGGGCACGACGAGCGGCTTCGGCTCGGCCAGCGTCACACCGGTCGTGCGCGCGACGGGTGTCTCGATCTCGATGGGCGCGACGCGCACGGCGCGGGTGGCCTCGTAGGCGAGCAGGGTCACCAGCTCTTCGACGAGTGCGCGAAACGTCACCGCGGGCGTCTCGCGGTTGCGTAGCACGGTCAGCTTGTGGGTGACCAGAGGATGATCGGCAACGTGCACTCGCATAGGCTCAAACCTATCGCGGGCCCGAAGGCTCGATCGGGTCTGCCCGGCGGACGATCGGATGCACGCGACCGACGGTGGCGATGACAGCGAGGGGCGTGCAGTGCCGGGCATCGATCGAGCGGACTGGATGCG
>NZ_JBQCIE010000095.1:0-5911 GCF_051954055.1 Humibacter sp.
GCCGGGGCGCCGGCGGCCGCCTGAGCGCTCGCGGCCGCGGCTAGCGCCTGCCGAGCGAGAAGGATGCGTTGCCGAACCGCACGATCGAACCGGGGTCGACCTCGTGGCGGGTCTTCGGGTCGCACGCGAACGTGCCGTCACCGGGGTAGGTGATCGTGGTGCCGTTGGCCGAGCCGAGGTCCATCACCCAGAAGACGCCGTCGTACTGGCCGAACGCCAGGTGCGCGCGCGAGACCGACTTCGCGTCGTTCCCGATCGTCACCAGCTCGACGTGCGCGGGGTCGTCCAGCTCGGTGCCCGGCGTGTGGACGGATGGGTTGCGGCCGATCACGCCGTTGCCCATCGTCTCCAGGTGCTGGCCGTCGCTGAAGTCCAGCACGAACGTCGCTGCCATGGTGTCTCCCCTCACGTCCAGGCAGAACCCTAGCGGGTCGGCCTAGGGCGTCGCAGGGGAGGCGGCGGCCACCGGGACGTGCACCGGGCGCGCGTCGCGCATGAACCGCTCGACGTCCGGGTCGACGGTGATGTCGCTCGGTCGCAGCGGCCGGGTCAGGTAGAGGCCGTCCAGCGTCGTGATCCTGCTGAGCGCGACGTACGTCTGCCCGGAGGTGAACGCGCGCGTTCCGAGGTCGACGATCGCCGCGTCGTAGGTCTTGCCCTGGGACTTGTGGATGGTGACCGCCCACGCGAGCCGCAGCGGGAACTGTGTGAACTCGGCCGCGACATCCTTCGTCAGCTTCTTCGTGAGCGGGTTGTACGTGTACTTGAACCGCTCCCACACGGCCGGCTCGACCTCGTGCACCTCGCCGTCGACATCCACCCACACGTTGGTGTCGATGCGAACGACGGTGCCGATGGTGCCGTTCACCCAACGCGGGCCGTCGCCTCCTTGACCGGTGTCGTTGCGCAGGAACATCACCTGGGCGCCGACCTTCAGCTCGAGCGTCTCGTCTGCCGGGAAGTTGCGCTGCCCGAAGTCGCCGGAGATCTCCGCCTTGGCGGTCAACGCACGTCCGGGCAGCTTGCGCAGGGCTGTGGCGTTGATGCGGTTCACGGTGTCGTTGCGGGTTGCGAGAGTGATCGTGCCGTCTTCGGGCTGCGGGCGCGCGCCCATCGCGTTGAGCCGGTCCGCGATCTCCTTCGTGACGCGTCCGTATCGCACCGCGTTGAGCATGAGCTTGAAGTCGAGCTCGTGCTGACGGTGGATCTCGCTCAGCTCGAAGCGCCGAAGGGATGTCTCGTCCCAGACCTTGGCGTCGAAGAACCACATCGACCGATAGTGGTCGGCGAAGTACGCCCGCTCTTCGGCATCACCGGGGACCGGGGCGAGTTGGTAGGGGTCGCCGAAGAGCACGATCTGCACGCCGCCGAAGGGTTCGAGCTTGCGCTGGCGAGCCTGACGCAAGGCGCGGTCGACGGCATCCATCAGGTCGGCGTTGACCATCGAGATCTCGTCGATCACGAGCGTGTCGATGCTGTTCAGCAGCCGCACGAGCTCTCGTGGCTGGTCCAGCTCGTTGTCGGCGATGACGCCGATCGGCAGTCGCATCAGGGAGTGGATCGTCTGCCCGCCGACGTTCAGCGCGGCGACGCCGGTCGGTGCGCTGATGACGAGCTGCTTCTCGGTGTTCCAGGCCAGGTGGTTCAGCAGCGTGGACTTGCCGGTACCGGCGCGTCCGGTGACGAAGACGTGGTCACGCGTGTGCTCGATCGCGTCGAACACCGCAGCCTGCTCGCTCGTCAGCCTGACGGCATCCGCTGTCACCGTGCTCACCGCTGAGGCTCCTTCGCGGCATCCGTCTGCGCCCGCTCGTCGTGGCGCTCCGCAGCGCGGGCCCGTGGATCGGTGTCGTCCGATGCCATGCGCTGCAGCATCGCATTGTAGGCGACGAGGTCGGCGTCGCCGCTTCGATCGGCCTGCCGGTCGCGGCGTTTCGTCTCCTTGGCGTCGCTGCGGCTCCACTGGATCGCCACGGTGATGGCGAGCGCGACCGTGGGGATCTCGCCGATGCTCCACGCGATGCCGCCGGCCAACTGCTGGTCGGCGAGCGGGGTCACACCCCAGGTGCGGCCCATCGCGCCGTACCAGTCGGCGAGGAACAGCCCGTCGGTCGTCATGATCGAGAGTCCGAAGAACGCGTGGAACGCCATCGTGGCCAAAAGCAGCACGAGCCGCATCGGATACGGGAACCGGTACGGCACCGGGTCGATGCCGATCAGGGACTGCACGAACAGGTAGCCGGTGATGAGGAAGTGGATGATCATCCACTCGTGTCCGATGTGGTCGGTCGTCGCCCAACTGAACAGCGGCGAGTAGTAGAACACCCAGAGCGATCCGGCGAACAGCACGGCGGCGGTGATCGGATGCGTGAGGAATGCCGCGATCTTCGAGTGCACGACGAGCAGGATCCACTCGCGGCCGCCGCGTGACCCGTCGGTGCGTTTCTTGATCGCTCGTAGTGCGAGCGTCACCGGGGCGCCGGGAACGAGCAGCACCGGTACGGCCATGGTCAGAAGCATGTGCGCCAGCATGTGGCTGGAGAAGAGGTACTTCTCGTACATGTTGATGCCGCCGTTGGTCACCCAGAGCAGCGCGAGGATGCCCGCGATCCACGCGATCGTGCGCCCGATCGGCCAGGAGTCGCCCCGCCGGTGCAGCCGTATGACGCCCGCGAGATAGAAGAAGATCGCGAAGCAGCATCCGATCAGCCAGAGCGGATCGATGTTCACACCGAAGAGGTAGCGGGCGAGCGTCACCGGCGGCGGGAGCGGCTCACCGGTGAGCACCTCAGCGGGCGTCGGCTGGGAGACCGGGACCTGCGCGACCGGCGTCGCGGTGCGCGCGAGCGCGGCGGCGACACCGGAGGCGATGCCCATGAAGGCGAGCTCAGCGGTGACGATCCACCAGAACGGGCCCCGGCTGCCGACCCGCTTCAGCCGGTCGATCATGTAGCGCCGCCAGAACATGCCGAAAAGGCCGAGCACGGCGAGCGCGAAAACCTTGACCAGCACGAGCACGCCGTACGCGGTGAGCAGGTTCTGCAGGGTGCCGATGCGGAGGTCGGCGTTGATGATGCCGGAGAAGGCGACGACGACGAAGCAGATGATGGCGAGCGTGGAGAACCGCTCGAGCACCGTGACGATCCGGTCCTTGTCCAGCGTCTTGCGGATCAGCACGATGGTGAGCAGTCCGCCGATCCAGATGGCGGCGAACACGAGATGCAGCCCGAGCGACGTGATGGCCTGGTCATGGCCGGCCGTTCCGGCCGCGTGCCCGCTCAACGCCATCGGGATGAGCGTGCACAGCGCGACGACGGTGACGAACGCGATGGCGGTGTGGTTGCGCACAGCGAAGCAGAGCACGGTGGTGGTCGCGGCGATCAGCGTGATCGCCAGCCACACCTGTCCGATCGCTATCTGCGTGGCGAACTGACTGATGCCGTCGCTGAACTGCTGGTCGAACGCGAGCGCCGAACCCGTGACATCCAGGTAGGTGAGCACTCCGGTGATCGCGCTGACGACGGTCATGATCGCGGCGGAGCCGGCCGCGACATCCAGAGCCCTGTCGTACTCGGGGTTGTCTGGACTGAGCGCGAAGCACGCCATGAACAGAGCGCCGATCATCGCGGCGGCGCTGAGGTTCACGAAGAGGTTCGCGATGGGAAGACCCCAGCGCACGACCGGGCCGGGATCGAGCAGCGCAGGAGCGGATGCCGCACCACCGTACGCGAGCGCCACGAGGATGGCGGCTAACGCGGCCACCACGAGCGCGACGGGGCCCGCGACACGCTGCACTCTTCTCACCAGACAAGCGTAGGCGCTGCAACCTTGACGCCGGGCGAGACCGGATGTCGGTGTGCAGTCGCGTGCCTCGAGCCCCGGTGTGGAGGAGGACTCGGGCGTCCCTCCCGGCGACGAGCGCTCGCCGGGGGCGTCGCGGGCATACGAAAAGGGGATGCCGGCGAACCGGCATCCCCTTTGCTCGTGCGGAAGGCTACTTGACGGAAGCCTTGAGCTTGCTGCCCGCGGTCAGCTTGACGCGGTGGCCGGCCGGGATCTTGATCTCGGCGCCGGTCTGCGGGTTGCGGCCCGTACGCGCGGCCGTCGACGTGCGCTCTGCGGCGAGCCAGCCCGGGATGGTGACCTTGCCCCCGCCTGCGACGGTCTCGGCGATGGTCGCGAAGAAAGCGTCGACCACAGCCCCCACGGCGGCCTGGCTCTGACCGGTCGACGCGGCGACCGCCGCCACGAGCTCGGTCTTGTTCAGCGACTTGTCAGCCATTGAGTGTCCTCCTCGGACGTTCTGCTGCTGAGCAGCGTTTTGTTGATGAAGTTCACGGCCATGAGCCGCAGGTGTGGTTCACGCGAACCGCCCTCAAGGTACCAACAAACCGCGTAATTCCGCGGATTTCCGGGGATTCTGGGGCCAGAACCGCCCGTTTCGGGGCATCCTGCCGTGCACGCCATGGGTTATGCACAGAAATCCCGGAGTTATACACAGGCGATGGAGGCGAGAGCCGAGCGAGCTTGCTCGCTTGGCCGAGCCGACTGAGTCTGTTGAGCGACGTAGTCGCGAGCACAGGCGACTGAGGCGAGAGCCGAGCGAGCTTGCTCGCTTGGCCGAGCCGACTGAGCCTGTTGAGCGACGCAGTCGCGAGCACAGGCGATGGAGGCTCGCGCGAAAACAGGACAGATCGCGCTCTCCCGCTGAGAACAGGACGTTTTGGCCTGTTTTCAGTCGATCGTCCTGTTTTCGTAGGTGCGCACAGCAAAGGGGGCGCCGTCCCGAAGGACGACGCCCCTAAGTGCTGCTGGTGACTACCAGCTGGACTTCGTGATGCCCGGCAGCTCGCCGCGGTGGGCCATGTCGCGGAAGCGAACACGCGAGATGCCGAACTTGGTCAGCACGCCACGCGGACGTCCGTCGACGGCGTCGCGGCTGCGCAGACGGACCGGCGAAGCGTTGCGGGGAAGCTTCTGCAGACCGACACGAGCGGCCTCGCGCTCCTCGTCGCTCGAGTTCGGATTGACCAGGGCCTTCTTCAGCTCCGCACGCTTGGCGGCGTAACGGTCGACGACCTCCTGGCGCTGCTTGTTGCGCGCGATCTTGCTCTTCTTAGCCATGCTCTACCGCTCCTCGCGGAATTCGACGTGCTTGCGCACGATGGGGTCGTACTTCTTGAGCACGAGACGGTCGGGGTCATTGCGGCGGTTCTTCTTGGTCACGTAGGTGTAACCGGTGCCCGCCGTCGAACGAAGCTTGATGATCGGGCGGATGTCCTGCTGCTTGGCCATCAGATCTTCTCCCCACGGGCCAGGATGTCCTTGACCACGGCCTCGATACCGCGGGCGTCGATCACCTTGATGCCCTTGGCGCTGACGTTCAGGGTGACGTTACGGCGCAGGGACGGCACGTAGTACGTCTTCTTCTGGATGTTCGGGTCGAAGCGACGCTTGGTGCGTCGGTGCGAGTGCGAGATGTTGTGTCCGAAACCGGGCACAGCTCCCGTCACCTGGCAGACAGCTGCCATGATTTCCTCCATCAATACCGAAGGGCGGATGCCCTTCCCAAGATCTCTTGTCGGCGCACACAACGACTCATCGCTTTCGCAAGAAGGGGATTGTGTGTGCGAACTGCGCAGAGGAGTCCGCGCAGACGAAGAACTAGTCTACGCGACACGCCGCATCCACCCAAATCGCGCAGGGCCTTCTTAAGGTCGGTTGGTGCGGCGTGTCGTCGCGGGAATGGCGGAACTCCTGTTAACCGGTGAGTTGTTCAAGACCATCGGATGACAGGAGTTCCAGATGCTATCTTCGCTGATTGCCGCGGTGGCCGCTGCCGATCTTCCCGCCGACACGTCACCATTGAAACTGGCTGACGTGCTCGCCCAGATCCCGGACCCCCGCGATC
>NZ_JBQCIE010000096.1:0-15195 GCF_051954055.1 Humibacter sp.
GCTACACGTTTTTCCTGTGGCGGAAGCCGATTCGTGTGGCGCATGCCAACGCACCACGGCCCATACCGGTGCGGGACACTGGCATAGCGCTCCGGTCGGTTCTAGGGTGGCGGCATGAATGCTGCGCCAGTGCGGGCGGGGCTGGACGGGCCGGCGTCCGATGCGATGCTGAAGCTCGGCGAGTTCTTCACTCGATGGGATGAGACGGATGACCGTCGGGCCGTGTTCCGTGAGGGCGGCCGCAAGGGGGACGTCTTCTACCGCGACCGGTGGAGTCACGACAAGGTGGTCCGCTCCACGCACGGGGTGAACTGCACCGGCTCGTGCTCGTGGAAGATCTACGTCAAAGACGGCATCATCACGTGGGAGTCGCAGCAGACCGACTATCCGTCCGTCGGGCCGGACAGCCCGGAGTACGAGCCGCGCGGATGCCCGCGTGGCGCCGCGTTCTCCTGGTACACGTACTCGCCGACCCGCGTGCGGTTCCCCTACGGGCGCGGCGTGCTGCTGGAGATGTACCGCGAGGCGAAGACACGGCTGGGCGACCCGGTGCTGGCCTGGGCGGATGTCGTGGGCGACCCGGAGCGCCGGCGTCGGTACCAGCGGGCACGCGGGTCGGGCGGGCTCGTGCGCATCACGTGGCAGGAGGCGATCGAGATCGCCGCCGCCGCGCACGTGCACACGATCAAGACGTATGGGCCGGACCGAGTGGCCGGCTTCTCGCCCATCCCGGCGATGTCGATCGTCTCGCATGCAGTAGGCACCCGTTTCATCCACCTTCTCGGCGGTGTGATGACCTCGTTCTACGACTGGTACGCCGACCTGCCGGTCGCCAGCCCTCAGGTCTTCGGCGACCAGACCGACGTGCCGGAGTCGGGCGACTGGTGGGACTCGACTTACCTCATGATGTGGGGCTCGAACGTGCCGGTCACCCGCACTCCCGATGCGCACTTCATGACCGAGGTGCGTTACAAGGGCACCAAGGTGGTCTCGGTCAGCCCTGACTACGCCGACAACACGAAGTTCGCCGATGAGTGGCTGCCGGCACAGGCCGGCACCGACGCGGCGCTCGCGATGGCGATGGGGCACGTCATCCTGAAGGAGTTCTTCGTCGACCGGCGCGTGCCGTTCTTCGCGGACTACGTGCGCCAGTACACCGATCTCCCGTTCCTCGTGCGGCTCGAGCAGCGGCCGGACGACGGCCTGGTTCCCGGCAAATTCCTCACCGCAGCCGACCTGCCTGAGGAAGCAGGCGCCGAAGACGCCGCGTTCCGGACGGTGCTGTTCGACCACGAGACCAACCGGCCGGTCGTCCCGAACGGGTCCATGGGCTTCCGCTACAACGACAGCGGCATCGGCAAATGGAACCTCGACCTCGCCGGCATCCATCCAGCGCTCTCGATGGCTGACACCGCTGATCACACCACGGCCGAGGTTCTGCTGCCGTGCTTTGACGATCCGGAGGGCAGGGGTCGCGTGCTGCGGCGCGGGGTCCCGGTTCGCACCATCCGCGGCGAGCTCGTCACGACGGTGTTCGACCTCATGCTGGCGCAGTACGGCGTCGGTCGACCGGGTCTGCCGGGCGACTGGGCGACCGGGTACGACGATGTCGAAACCGCGTACACGCCGGCGTGGCAGGAGGAGATCACGAGCGTTCCGGCCGAGGCGTGCATCCGTGTCGCCCGCGAGTTCGCGCAGAACGCCGAACGGTCCGGCGGGCGCTCGATGATCATCATGGGCTCCGGCATCTGCCAGTGGTTCCACGGTGATGCGACGTATCGTGCGGTACTCGCGATGCTCATGCTGACCGGTTGCATGGGTCGTAACGGTGGCGGCTGGGCGCACTACGTCGGGCAGGAGAAGATCCGTCCGCTGACCGGCTGGAACGGGCTCGCGAACGCGCTCGACTGGACGCGTCCGCCCCGCACGACTCCCGGCACTGCGTATTGGTACATGCACACGGACCAGTGGCGGCAAGACTCCTACTCGGCCGACGCCCTCACCTCGCCGCTGTCCTCCGGCAGCCTCGACGGCATGCACACGGCCGACGCGATGGCGCAGGCCGTGCGCCTCGGTTGGATGCCGTTCTACCCGCAGTTCGACCGGAACCCGCTCGAGGTCGCCGACGAGGCGGAGCGGGCGGTCGCGGAGGGCAAGGCGACGGATGTCGCATCCTATGTCGCCGAGGAGCTCCAGAGCGGCCGGCTCGGCTCGGCCATCGAAGACGTCGACGCGCCGGAGAACTGGCCGCGCACCCTCATCCTCTGGCGTTCCAACCTGTTCGGGTCCTCCGCCAAGGGTAACGAGTACTTCCTGCGCAACCTGCTGGGCACCCACAACAACGTCATGGCCGATGACCCGTCCGGCGGCATCCGCCCGACCGACGTGAAATGGCACGAGGATGCTCCGGAAGGCAAGCTCGACCTGCTCGTCACCGCAGACTTCCGCATGACCTCGAGCACGCTGCTGTCGGACATCGTCTTTCCCGCCGCCACCTGGTACGAGAAGCACGACCTCTCCTCGACCGACATGCATCCCTTCGTGCACGCGTTCACGCCGGCGATCGATCCGCCGTGGCAGACGAAGTCCGACTTCGAGATGTTCCACCAGCTCGCGGCCGAGATCTCACGGCAGGCGAAGACACACCTCGGTGTGCGGCGGGACCTCGTCACCGGAGCGATGCAGCACGACACGCGCGGCCAGGTCTCGCAGCCCGGTGGGGTCGTGCGTGACTGGCGAGACGACGGCATCACGGGTGTACCCGGGCAGAACATGCCGCTCGTGAACGTCGTCGAGCGCGACTACACCGCGATCGCGGACAAGCTGGCGACCATCGGCCCTCTCGCCGACACGCTCGGTTTCACCGTGAAGAACGTGACGTACGACGTGAAGCGCGATGTCGAACGCCTCGCGCGCATGAACGGGGTCATGCCCAGTGGCGCCGGCGCAGGACGCCCCGCCATCGACACGGACCAGAAGCTCGCCGAGGCGATCCTCAGCTTCTCCGGAACCACCAACGGACGCCTGGCCGCGCAGGGGTTCCGTGAGCTGGAGAAGAGGACGGGCCGGCAGCTGGCGGATCTCGCCGAGGGCTCCGAGGAGAAACGCATCACCTTCAAGGAGACCCAAGAGGGTCCGAAGCCCGTCATCACGTCGCCGGAGTGGTCCGGATCGGAGACCGGCGGCCGTCGCTATTCGCCGTTCACCGTCAACGTCGAGCGGCTGAAGCCGTGGCACACGCTCACCGGGCGCATGCACTTCTTCCTCGACCACGACTGGATGCGGGATGTCGGTGAGTCCTTGCCGATCTATCGGCCGCCGCTCAACATGCAGCGGCTTTTCGGCGAACCCGAGTTCGGCCCAGACGGGTCGCGCGAGATCGTGGTGCGCTACCTGACGCCGCACTCGAAGTGGTCCATCCACTCGGAGTACCAGGACAACCTGCTGATGCTCTCGCTCTCCCGCGGGGGTCCCACAGTGTGGATGAGCCCGGGCGACGCCGGCTCGATCGGGGTCGCCGACAACGACTGGGTCGAGTGCGTGAACAACAACGGTGTGTTCGTCGGGCGCGCCATCGTCAGTCATCGCATGCCCGACGGGGTCGCGTACGTCTATCACGCTCAGGAGCGCACCATCGACGTTCCGAAGTCGGAGGCGACCGGCCGTCGTGGCGGCATCCACAACTCGATCACGAGGCTACTGGTGAAGCCGACGCAGATGATCGGCGCGTACGGCCAGCTCGCGTACGCGTTCAATTACCTCGGCCCCACCGGCAATCAACGGGACAACGTCACGAGAATCCGGCGCCGTTCACAGGAGGTGCAGTACTGATGCGCGTGATGGCTCAGATGAGCATGGTGATGAACCTCGACAAGTGCATCGGATGCCACACCTGTTCGGTCACCTGCAAACAGGCGTGGACGAACCGCGCAGGCACGGAATACGTGTGGTTCAACAACGTGGAGACACGTCCCGGCCAGGGTTACCCGCGCCGCTACGAGGACCAGGAACGGTGGCGCGGAGGCTGGCAGCTGAATCAGCGCGGGCGACTGAAGCTGAAGGCGGGCGGTCGCGTGAAGAATCTGCTCGGCATCTTCGCGAGCCCGGTGCAGCCGGAGCTGGCCGATTACTACGAGCCCTGGACCTACGACTACAACAACCTCTTCGCCGCGCCTCTCGGAGACGACTTCCCCGTCGCTCGGCCGAAGTCGCTGATCACGGGGGAGGACACGAAGGTCACGTGGTCGGCGAACTGGGACGACGACCTCGGCGGCACCGTCGAGCGCGGGCACCTCGACCCCATCGTGGAGAAGGTGCGCAAGGAGTCGGAGGACCGGATCAAGTTCGAGTTCGAGCAGACCTTCATGTTCTACCTGCCCCGCATCTGCGAGCACTGCCTGAACCCGTCGTGCATGGCATCCTGCCCCTCCGGCGCCATCTACAAGCGGGTGGAAGACGGGATCGTTCTCGTCGACCAGGACCGCTGCAGGGGCTGGCGCAAGTGCATCACCGGATGCCCGTACAAGAAGATGTACTTCAACCACAAGACCGGCAAGGCCGAGAAGTGCACGTTCTGCTATCCCCGCATCGAGGTCGGGCTGCCGACCGTCTGCTCGGAGACCTGCGTCGGTCGGCTGCGGTACCTCGGCCTCTTCCTGTACGACGCCGACCGCGTCACCGAGGCGGCATCCGCCCGCGACGAGAAGGACCTCTACGAGTCGCAGCTCGATGTGCTGCTCGACCCGAACGACCCGGCCGTGATCGCGGCGGCGCGCGAGCAGGACATCCCCGAGGAGTGGATCGACGCGGCCCAGCGCTCGCCGGTGTACGCGCTCGCCAAGGTGTACAAGGTGGCACTCCCGCTGCATCCGGAGTACCGCACCATGCCGATGGTCTGGTACGTGCCACCGTTGTCACCCGTCGTCGACCTGCTCAAGGAGCAGGGTCACGATGCCGAGGACCACGGCAACCTCTTCGGCGCCATCGACGAGCTCCGCATCCCCGTCGAGTACCTGGCCGAACTGTTCACCGCAGGCGACACCACCCGGATCGCGAACGTGCTCAAGAAGCTCGCGGCCATGCGCTCCTACATGCGCGACATCAGCATGGGCGACGCGCCGAACCCCGACATCCCGGCGGCCGTCGGCATGGACGAGGAGTCCATGTACGCCATGTACCGGCTGATGGCCATCGCGAAGTACAGCGAGCGGTACGTCATCCCGACCGCGCACGTCGAGCAAGCACACGACCTCGAGGAGATGGGATGCTCGCTGGACTTCGACGGCGGCCCCGGCATGCAGGACTCGCCGTTCGGCGAGGCCAGCGGCACTCCGACGCCGGTCGCGGTCGAGACCTTCCAGGCGCTGCAGCAACGCCAGACCACGGACACGATGGCCGGCGGCGGCAGCCTGCGCGGACGCGTCAATCTGCTGAATTGGGACGGCAACGGGGTCCCGGCGGGAATGTTTCCGAACCGCCCGCGTACGGAGCCGCAGGAGGCGCCGCCGTCTCCTGCCGATGAGGACGGCGTACGGTGAAACGGGCACGCGACGACAAGCGCACGCGAGTCGTGTATCTCGCATCCTCGTGGGCTCTGTCCTATCCCTCCGAGAAGCTGGTCGGGCGCATCCCGCTGATGCGAGCCGCGCTCGCCGAGTTCCCGGATGCCGGTTCACCGTTCGAGCCCGTGCTGGCGGCACTGGAGGACACGCCACTGGCCGACCTGCAAGCGCAGTATGTACAGGAGTTCGACCTCAGCAGGCGGCACGCGCTGCATCTCTCGTACTGGACCGACGGCGACACCCGCCGTCGTGGTGACGTTCTCGCCGACTTCAAGCAGACGTATCGCCAGCACGACGTGCTCGTCGATACGCACGGCGAACTGCCCGACTACCTGCCGATGGTGCTCGAGTTCGCCGCCACGGTGGATCTCGACGCCGGGCGCGAGCTCCTGATCCGGTTCCGGCCGAGCCTCGAACTCCTTCGCCTGGCGCTCGTGGATGCCGGGCTTCCGCATTCAGGCGCGGTCGCCGCGGTCTGCGCCACTCTCCCCGGAGAGTCGCCCGCTGATCGCAATGCTGTCATGAAGCTTGCCGGGTACGGACCGCCGACCGAGTCGGTCGGGCTCGAACCCTACGATCCACGACTACTACCGCTGAGAGGGGTGTGATGGAAGGTGCTCGCGGTCAACGTGCTGCTGTGGGGCGTGCTGCCCTACGTGATGATGGTGATCCTCGTCGGCGGGCTCATCTGGCGATACCGCTACGACCAGTTCGGCTGGACGACGAGATCGTCGCAGCTCTACGAGTCGAGAATCCTGCGGATCGCCTCTCCGGTGTTCCACTTCGGCATCCTCGCCGTCGTCGCTGGACACTTCTTCGGGCTGGTCATCCCGGAGTCGTGGACCCAGGCGTTCGGCATGAGCGAGGGCCTCTACCACTTCAACGCACTGCTGGTCGGCGGTATCGCCGGCGTGTGCACGCTGGGCGGCATCGCGCTGCTCATCTACCGGCGGCGAACGACCGGCCCGGTCTTCATGGCCACCACCAAGAACGACAAGATGATGTACGTCGTACTGGTCGCCGCACTCCTGGCCGGACTCTGGACCACACTGGCGAGCGCGGCGTTCGGTGGTGCCGACCAGAACTATCGGGAGACGGTGTCGCCGTGGTTCCGTTCGCTCTTCATCTTTCAGCCCGACATCGCCTCGATGGCTGCAGCCCCGTGGGACTACCATCTGCACACCCTGGTCGGCATGCTGCTGTTCGCGATCTGGCCGTTCACTCGGCTGGTGCACGCGTTCACGGCCCCGATCCACTACCTGTTCCGGCCGTACATCGTCTATCGCTCGCGCGACAAGACCGCACCCGCCTCGACCCGTTCCGCCAGCAGCAGAGCATGGGTGCCCGTCGGCACTCTGGACCGGGAGTCGCGACGGCGTCGTTGAGGCGCCTCAGCCCCGGGCATCCGGTGTGTGACCGCTCCTGAGCGACCCGACGAGCGCCAGCACCATCAGGACGACGACCAGACACCAGGCTCCGACGCCGATCCAGACCCAGACCGTGGCGAGCTGGACCATGAACTCGAAGTCGATGGCCCTGCCCAGAGTGAGCGATGCCACCGTGTACATGCCGAGCGGGAACACGACGCTCCAGATCTTGGGTTCGTAGCTCCACGGGTATCCGTGGACGAAGTATCGCCAGAGGCCGAAGAGCACCAGCATTGGAATGAACCAGCTGCCGAATGCCCAGAGCACGACCGAGAAGCCGATGATGAAGGGACGCATCTCGTCCAGCGGCGGCATCGGGAGGGTCGAGGTCACTGCCAGGATGCCTGCGGCGGCGCGCACGCTGATCGCGGTGGCTCCCATCAGAATCCAATACGCCGGACCCATCTCGGCCGGTGTCGTCTCGATCGTCAGCAACCGCAGGAAGATGATGATCACCAGCACCAGGTAGAGCACCGCGCCCACGCCCCAGAACAGCAGCCCCGTCACCTCGAGGACCTGCTGAGCCGACCGTTGCGGCACCGACGGTGCAAGAGCCGTGGCCAGCACCGCAACCGACTGTGTGCCGACCACCCAGACGAGCCAGATCCCGTTGATCTCGCGCAGCCGTGGCCGGTTCCCCGCCAGGACTATCGAGCAGAACAGTCCGTAGGTCAGAACGAGCCAGATCGCGAACGCAACAAGCCCCAGCAGAAGTGAGACGACCCAGACTCCGAGGGGCAGTAGAGCGACTCCGAGCACATTGGTGCCGGCAACGAGGGTGAAGTACGTGACTGCCGTGTTCGGGTTGACCAGAGACTGCGTGAAGCGTCGTGGAAAGCGGATCGCACGAGCAATGTAAGCAGTGCCGAGCACGATGAACGCGATGATCGTGCAGACCAGGAGTATGCGAGCGATGAGGATGAAACCGAGCAGTTCAGCGCCGACGGACACGATTCCCGTCGCCATCACGGCGGCGAAGTACCCGGGATCGAATGTCGCCAGCCACGCTCCCACGCGCCCGTTCGGCAGCGGTTCGAGGGTCTCGCTGTCGGGATTCGCCATCGTTGCCGCCTCCTGGCCGCCAGGATACTCGACACCAGGGCCGCGACGCCTGCGCCGCGGCCAGGCGACTACGACGACTCTCGCCGACGGAAACGTCGTCCCGTGATCTGAAGCGGACTGATGCGCACGTAGCTGAACTTGTCGGTGGGATGCCAGCCCTTGTGTTGAAGGATGCCGGAACTCTCGATGTCCGCGTCGAATGCCATCCGCTCCGCGCGGCCGTGGATGACGACGCTCCAGAGATCGTCGCCGACCTCGCCGTCGACTTCGAATGCGACGCTCGGGTCCTGAGCGATCTCCATGAGTTTCGAACCGGGGCCGCTTGCGAAAACGATGGAACGGTCTTGAACGAGGAAGTTCACGGGGTAGATCTCCACCCGTTCGGCTGCGATCGCGAGTCGGCCGAGGCTCTGGCCCTCGAGCAGATCCCAGCACTCGTCCGGCGTGAGTGTGTGTACCGCCTGTTCGGCTGCTTTTGGCATGCGACGACCCTTCATCATTCCCGTGCTGCCTGTCTGGCGAGTTCGGCTCCCCATGCGCGAGCTCGTTCGATCTCGCCGGGGCGCAGAGGCCCCTCGTATGAGTCGACGACGAAGCTGTTGGGCTCCGTCACGGCGAATCCGAGATGTCTGGCGGCACGCGTGGCCACCTTGGCGGCGCTTCCGGTCAACGGGAACACGTCCATACGAGTGTCGAAGGCAGCGAATGTCTGCGGATGATCACCCTCGTTGAGTCCGCTCAACCAGTCTCTGATTCCGCGGTCGGCCCCGTCACTGCGGCCCTGACGGCGACCCACTTCTTCCCGCGTCGACGCACGGGACATCGAGAAGACGTGGGTCGGGCCGCCTACGACAAGGAGATCGATGCCGTCGGGAACCGCAGGCTTCGCATCCGTGACGTTATCGAGTTCGACCGTTCCGTGTTCGCTCAACCCCTCGGCGATCGCCTGGGCGATCCGGCCCGTGTTGCCGAAGCTGGTCTCATAGATGACGAGCGCTTTCATCTCGCCCCTTCCCGATGTGACATCCCTGTTGACAACCTCTGCCTGCCGGGTCCCGGAGGCCAGGGTCATTGGTCCCATCAGGATTCGTCCCAGGAAGCGATCGCTCGGCAATGAATTGCTCGGATGCCGTCATCCCAGCGTTACGTGTGAGCACCCGAGCACACCCACCCATCGGGGAGCTCGCCATCGGTGAGGAAGATCCGGAGCTCGGCACTCGCGTCGGCGTCGAGCACCTCGTCCGCCTTCGTGTAGATGATCGGCTCCTCCTTGGAGTTGTGCTTGTCGAGCAGGGAGAGCAGCTCGACGGCGGACCGCCCTGCGGCATCCTCGTCCTGGGCGTCGCCGAGCAACGCGTCGATGCCGTCCATCGCGCGCCACAGCTCACCGTGCTCGCGCAGCATGACGAAGACGGGCATCGTCATGCCGGCATCCTTCAACGGCGGAAAGAGGAACGCCTCCTCCAGGTAGATGTGCCTGCGCAGACCTCCCATCGCACGCAGCAGCGACTCCGTGTCGGGCGCGCCCTGCCGAAGCGTGTCGAGAAAGCGCTCGATCCCGCCATCGATCTCGCGATGCTCGGCCTCCAGAGCCGCGCCCAGAGTGATCCGCGGCACGCCTCCCGCGCTCACGCCCGGAACCCCGCTCGATTGTCGCGGGTGTCGTCGCGTTCGGCCAGTGGCGGGTAGCCGGTGACGAGCGGCGTGTCCACGCCGAACGGACCCAGCTTCGCGGCGCCTCCCGGCGATCCGATGGGCGCGAGGATGCCCGGCAGCGGCTCGGCGAAGAACCGGGCGTTGTCGTCGACGAACACGCTCCATCGGTCCGGAACGTCGTCCTCGTACGCGATCGCCTCCACCGGGCACACCGGCTCGCAGGCACCGCAGTCGACACACTCGTCCGGGTGGATGTACAGCGTTCTGCCGCCCTCGTAGATGCAGTCGACGGGGCACTCGTCAACGCATGCGCGGTCCATCACGTCGATGCACGCCGCGCCGATCACATAGGTCATGGCGACCTCCCGGTTCGAAGCTTCGGATAATTAACAGGATTATTCTCCGTTTTATTATCTACCATGGAACCATGTCAGCCAAGGTGTGCCGAGAGGCAGAGTTGAGTTCAGGGCTCCCGTTCAAGGCAATGGTCGACGGGATCCCCGTCATCATCGTCAAAGACGCCGACGGCCGGCTGCACGCCCTCGGGGACACGTGCTCGCACGCCGAGATCTCGCTGTCCGAGGGCTTCGTCGAAGGCGGGCACATCGAATGTTGGGCGCACGGCGCCACGTTCGATCTGGCCACGGGGCGTCCCCTTTCGCTTCCCGCGACCGACCCTGTACCCGTCTTCGGCGTCGATGTCGTCGACGGCGATGTGCTGGTCACCGTCGACGATGCCGAGGGGCAGCGATGATCAGCGAGCTCGAGGAAGACGTGCGTGAACAGATCGAAGAGTCGCTCAAAGACGTCATCGATCCGGAACTGGGTGTGAATGTGGTCGACCTTGGCCTGGTGTACGGGCTCGGCTGGGACGACGCCGACGACGCGCTGACGATCTACATGACGTTGACGACCGCGGAGTGTCCGCTGCAGGAGGATCTCGCCGAGCAGACCAGGTGGGCGCTGAACGGGGTCGTGGAACGCCACGCGATCTCCTGGGTATGGATGCCCGCTTGGACTCCCGAGCGCATCACGGAGGATGGCCGCGACATGATGCGCGCCCTCGGCTTCAGCATCTGAGGGCGCGAGGATGCCCAGTCCGTTCGCCTATCTCGAGCCGCGCATCCACGGTGCGCTGGGCAACGTGATCGATCCCGAATTGCACCGCCCGCTCACCCAGTTGGGCATGGTGGCAGGCATCGACGTCGACGCTCTCGCTCGAGTGACCGTCACGATCCAGCTGACCACACCGGGATGTCCGGCTTCGGCACGCATCACCGAAGACGTGCGATCCGCCGTGAGCAGAGTGCGCGGAGTGGCGGGCGTGCACGTCGAGGTGCAGCTGATGAGCCCAGCCGAGAGAGCCGCACTCGTGACGAGGCTGCGCGGCGAGGCCGCGACCCGTGGCGTGCCGTTCGGACCGGACTCCCGCACGCGCGTCTTCGCGATCGCCAGCGGAAAGGGCGGGGTCGGCAAGTCGACGGTGACGGCGAACCTCGCGGTCGAGTTGAGCCGGCTGGGCCTGATCGTCGGGGTCGTCGACGCCGACGTTTTCGGGTTCTCGGTGCCTGGCCTGCTCGGGATAGTCGACACCACCGGCGGGATTCGTCGCGCCGCTCGCCCCACCCGAGTGGATGGGATGATCCTGCCTCCCGAGGCCCACGGCGTTCGTGTCATCTCCATCGGCATGTTCCTCGAGGACAACGCGTCCGCCGTCGCCTGGCGAGGGCCGATGCTGCACCGCACCATCAAGCAGTTCCTCACGGACGTCCATTTCGGCGACATCGACGTGCTGCTCGTCGACCTGCCACCGGGCACCGGTGACATCGCGCTCTCCCTCGGTCAGCTGCTGCCCAGCGCCGACGTCATCGTCGTCACCACGCCCCAGCCGGCGGCCGCCGAGGTCGCCGAACGCGCGGGCGCACTCGCTCGGCAGGCGGGGCAGAGGGTTTTCGGCGTCATCGAGAACATGGCGCCCGCGACCCGGGACGACGGCTCCGTCGACGACCTGTTCGGTGCAGGCGGCGGCGATGCGGTCTGCGCGCGGTTGTCACAGGCATGCGGCGCAACCGTTCCCCTGCTCGGCTCGATCCCGCTCAGCCGTGCTCTCCGCGAGGGCGGTGACACGGGCGTCCCCGTGGTTCTCACCCATCCCGACGACCCCGCCGGCATCGAGTTCTCCGCATTGGCCGAACTCCTGGCCGGCGAGGTGAAGACGGCACAACGCACCACTGGGGAAGTGGTTCAAGCAGCATCCTGAAGACCGAGGAGGCTGCGAGCCTCGCGGACCATCTGATGGGTGAATCCCCACTCGTTGTCGTACCAGGCCATGACCTTGACGAGGGTGCCATCCACAACTCGTGTCATACTCAGGTCGACAACGGCCGCGTGGGGATCGCCAACAATGTCGGAGGAGACGAGTGCATCCCGAGAGACGTCGAGGATGCCGGCGTAGCGAGACGTTCGTGCTTCTTCGTCGAACGTCGCATTGACCTCATCGACGGTGACCGGCCGGTCGGTGACGACGACGATGTCCGCGAGAGACCCGACGGGAATCGGAGCACGGACCGCGACCCCGTCGAACCGTCCCGTCATCTCCGGCAGGGCACGGGTGGCGGCTATGGCGGCACCTGTGCTGGCGGGCACGAGGTTCACGGCGCCGGCGCGGCCACGCCGAAAGTCCTTGCTCGGCGAGTCGATCAGGTGCTGAGAAGCCGTGTACGCATGAACTGTCGTCATGATCGCCCGCTGTGCTCCCAGCCGCCGCGTGGCCACCTCCAGCACAGGCGTGATGCAGTTGGTCGTGCAACTGGCACAGGAGACGATCTGGGAACTGCCATCCGGCCGGCTCACGCCGTGGACGACGGTGGGCACCGAGTCTGCCTTCGTGGGCGCCGAGAGGATGACGAAGGACGCGCCTGCACGTACGTGTTTCATCAACCCGTCGACGTCTGTGAACTTCCCCGTGCATTCCAGAACCAGGTCGATGCCCAGCTCGTGCCAGGGAAGATCGGCCGGATCCCGCTTGGCGAGCACGCGGACCCGTTGAGCATCGATGACAAGGTCATCGCCTCGCACTAGAACGTCGTGCCGGTAGTGCCCGTAGACGCTGTCGTGCCGGAGGAGGTACGCGAGGTTCTCGATGGATGCGATGTCGTTCACCGCGACCACGCGAAGGTCCTCCTCGTCGAGGAGAATCTTAAGAGCGGCCCGACCGATCCTGCCCAGCCCATTAATGGCGACGTTCCGCATCCCAACCTCCGTCATTTCCGGCTCCGCATATGCGAGCACCTCTCGCCATGCTCCTCGGTTTCTCTGGCATGACCAGGGCCAATGGTCCCTCGACGACCCGATGCTCCGTGGTTAGCGTGGGAGACACGGAGGTACCTATGGACACGCCTGATTCGAACGAGGAGAAAGCGGCACCAGGAGCCGCGGCGTTCACCGCGACTCTGATCATCCGCCGGTTCGATCCGGAGACGGACGATGAACCGCACTGGCAAGACTTCGACGTCGAGCTGTATCCCACCGATCGTGTTCTCGATGCGCTGCATAAGATCAAATGGGAACAGGACGGCACCCTCAGTTTCCGGCGTTCCTGCGCGCACGGCGTCTGTGGGTCGGATGCCATGCGCATCAACGGCCGCAACCGGCTCGCCTGCAAGACGCTCATCAAAGACCTCGACGTCACCAAGCCGATCTACATCGAGGCGCTGAAGGCGTTACCGCTGGAGAAGGACCTGATCGTCGACATGGAGCCGTTCTTCGACAGCTACCGTGCGATCCAGCCGTTCCTCACCGCGAACAGCGTGCCGGAGAACGGCCGTGAACGCCTGCAGTCGCCCGAGCAAAGAGCACGCTACGACGACACCACGAAGTGCATCCTGTGCGCGGCGTGCACCTCCTCGTGCCCGGTGTTCTGGACCGACGGCCAGTACTTCGGCCCCGCCGCGATCGTCAACGCGCACCGGTTCATCTTCGATTCACGGGACGAGGGCGCAAAGGTGCATCTGGAGATCCTCAATGACAAAGAGGGCGTCTGGCGCTGTCGCACGATCTTCAACTGCACCGACTGCTGCCCACGCGGCATCCAGGTCACACAGGCGATCGCCGAGGTCAAACAGGCGATCATGCGCGGCACCCCGTAGCCGCTCACCGTTGGAATTCGAAAGGAGACGCCGTATGGCCGATTCGCTCTATCACCCCACAACTCCAGAGATCGCTCAGCATCGCAAAGACCTCGCTCCCAGCATCCATGACGCGTTCGAAGCGTTCAGTCGAGCGGTCTTCGCCGATGGCGCGCTGCCCGAGCAGACGAAGCAGCTGATCGCGGTCGCGGTTGCGCACACGACTCAATGCCCGTTCTGTATTCGGGGCCACACGCGCCTGGCACACCGCGCTGGCGCCACAGACGAACAGATCATGGAAGCCATCTGGGTTGCCGCGGAGATGAGGGCCGGAGGCGCCTACGCGCACTCCACCCTGGCGATCGACGTCCTTGAGAAGCAGGCAGACCGTGACCGAGCGTCTTGACATCCACGACATCGATCCGACGGCGCACCAGGCGGTCCTTGCGATGGAACGGTATGTGCGCGAGAGCGGCCTAGATCCGCAGCTGTACGAGCTTGTCAAAATCCGTGCCTCCCAGTTGAACGGATGTGCGTACTGCCTGGACATGCACACCCGCGACGCACGCAAGGCCGGCGAGGAACAGCGCCGCCTGGACGTGCTCTCCGCGTGGCGGGAGGCCCAGGAACTGTTCACGGATCGGGAGCGAGCCGCGTTCGCGTTCACCGAGGCCGTGACACGAATCGGTGACGATGGTGTGCCCGATGAGGTCTGGAACGCCGTGGCCGAAGAGTTCGATCAGCGCGGAATCGTGCACCTGCTGATGGCTGTCGCCACCATCAACGTCTGGAACCGGCTCGCGGTGGCGACACACCAGCAATTACCTGACGTCTGACAGGCGACCGCGTCCCGGCGACCGGCCATCGTGCCGCGCGAGCGCGACGTTGACACCCCACATGCCTGGCGAGAGCATGGGCACGTACCCGTTTAGCGGACCGTAGTCCTTTCAATTGGCTGCCGCCCGCCGTGACCGGTGAAGGGCTGATCATGCAGAACAGTTTCGGCGCGAGCGATTCCCTGATCGTCGACGACGCCAGCTACGAGATCTTCCGACTCGATGTGATTCCCGGTGCTGAACGGCTGCCATACAGCCTGAAAGTGCTGTTGGAGAACCTGCTGCGCAACGAGGATGGCGTGCTGGTCACGGCCGGGCAGGTGCAGGCCGTTGCGGAGTGGGATCCGGAAGCCGCACACGGGGCCGAGATCCAGTACACGCCCGCCAGGGTGCTGCTGCAGGACTTCACCGGCGTGCCCTGCGTCGTCGACCTGGTCGCGATGCGCGACGCCATGGTCGAACTCGGCGGAGACCCGCAGAAGATCAACCCGCTGATCCCCTCCGAGCTCGTCATCGACCACTCCGT
>NZ_JBQCIE010000097.1:0-14464 GCF_051954055.1 Humibacter sp.
TGTTTGCCGAGCTCACGGGTGATGGTCTGGATCGCGGAGTGGTTGGTGATCCAGCCTTGGATGCGCCGGCCGTCGTCGGAGAGCACGGGCAGACCGTCGCGCCCGTACTCATCGAGCTGCCGAAGCACATCCGTGATCGACTCGGTCGCGAAGACCGCTTGCGGGTCGCGAGCATGCGTGACGGTGCCGGGCAGATCCGCCTCGACGTCATCAGCGCCGACATCCTCTGCTGCAGTCGTCGCGTGCCGTGAACTGGCCAGCTCGATCGGGGTCCGCAACGGACTCATGACCTGTGCCGCGGTGAGGTCGGTGAACGCGCGCCACGGTGCTGCCCGGTCGATGTCCTGCCCGCGGCGCAGCAGCTTAGTCGTGTAGATGGTGCCGTAGCTGAGACCCCGGGAGACGGCCGTGGCGATAGCGACGGCGAGCATCACGGGCAGCGTCAGGGTGAAGTCGCCGGTCATCTCCACGACGCTGGCGAATGAGGTCAGAGGTGCCCGCGCCGCGGAGGTGAACACCGCGCCCATCGCCACGACGGCGTAGAGCGCCGGGTTGCCCGCACCCGGCCCGAAGAGGTGGTCGACGAGAACTCCGAACGCCATGCCAGACGTGACGCCGATGAACAACGACGGGGCGAAGACGCCGCCCGAGCCACCGATCGCGAGGCTGATGCTGGTAGCCAGGACCTTCCCGGCGGCGAGGATCAAGAGGAACCAGAGCGCGTAATTTCCGGCGACGGCCTTGAACATGACGGGGTATCCGACCCCGTACATCTGCGGCAGGGCAAGCAGCACCAGCCCGAGCACGAGCCCGCCGACGGCGGGCCGAAGCCATTCCGGACGACCCTTCCAGAGCTTGTCGGCGAGGTCTTCCAGCCCATACAGCACGCTCTTGAACAGCAGCCCGATCAGCGCCGCGACCACCGCCAGCACCGCGATCAGCACGTAGTTGCGCGGGTCGTGCAGCACGATGCCGCTCGGAAAACCGGAGAGGAAGTGCTCGTTGCCGAGGAACGGGATGGCGATCGCGTCGGCGACCATCGCGGAGAGCATGACCGCGAACAGAGCATCCACCGACATCTCGCGAAGGATGATCTCCACCCCGAAGAACACGCCGGTGATGGGCGCGTTGAAGGTGGCTGCGATACCGCCTCCGGCGCCGCACGCGACCAGGATCCGCATGCGGTTCTCGGGCATCCGGATCCATTGACCGAGGCTGGATGCCAGCGCCGAGCCGATCTGCACGATCGGCCCCTCCCGGCCGACGGACCCGCCTGTGCCGATCGTGAGCGCCGATGCGAGTGCCTTCACGACAGAGACCTGCGGCCGGATCCGGCCCCCGTTCTCGGCGACGGCGACCATGACCTCTGGCACACCGTGCCCCCGCGCTTCGCGCGCGAACCGATAGACCAGAGGCCCGTAGAGCAGGCCGCCGATCACCGGCACGACGACGAGGAACCCGAGACCCAGCCACGGCAGATGGGAGCTTCCCACCCAGCCGTCCTGCCCGAACTCGGTCTGCCCGGTGAAGACCCACGTGAACAACGAGATCAGGTAGCGGAACACCACGGCGCCGAGGCCGGCTCCGACCCCGACGGCGATCGCGATGACAAACAGTCCTGCGCGCGAGCCGCGCAGGCTCCCGGCGATGCGGTCCGTGATGCGGGTGAACCGGCCCGGCAACCGGACGGCACGATCGGTCATTCGATTCCTCGCAACTGTGGATGCAGAAAGGCCGCGGATCCCGACCGGAGCACGCAGCACTTGCGACATTACAACAGTTGCAAAAGTGAAAGTAACGACGTCACGACCGGGCGGTCGGTCGTGCCCGTTGCGGCGCGCGGCTCAGAGGCCGAGGGGCAGGAGGTCTTCGACCGTCGGCTCGCCGGCAGCGGAGTTGAAGACGTCGAACGCCTCGAAGACTTGCCTGCGCTGGGCCGGCGTGAGTTGGGCGAGGATGCTGCGGAAATCTTCCCTGCGGCGCTGCGTGACGTCGTTGACGATGCTCTCCCCCTCGGGCGTGAGAGTGATGATCACCTCACGCCGGCTTCCCGGGTTCTGCTCGCGCCGCACCCAGCCAGAGGCGACCATCCGGTCGAGCGACCGACTGAACGTGGAGAGGTTGGCTCCGAGTCGCTCGGCGAGGATGCCAGTGCGCTGCGGGCCAAGGGAGCTCAGCAGAACGAGCACCCTGAACTGCGGAAGGGTCACCGTCTCCAGGGTGTCCGCGAAAGATCGCGCGATGACACCGAGCATGGCGCGCGATGCGGTGAGGACCGCGGATACCGCATCGTCTCCGGCGGGTGTCCCAGGCGGGGTCATCGCATCGACATCCTTCCTCGCCCGCAATCGGCGCGAGCCACTCCACTATCCCACCGGGATGCCCACTCACAGCTTCGCCACTGCTTGGCTTGTATAAGTGCAACTATTGTAAGAACGCAAGTGGCGACGGTTCGGAGGCTGATCGATGACGTCTGCACCCGTCCCGGTTCTGCTCTTCCTCGCGCATTCGACGCTGGTGACGGCCGGCGGCGGCTCGATGGGCGGCACCGGCATGGGCGGCACCGGCATGGGCGGACCCATGTCGATGAGTGGCCCGATGTGGATGCCCGACCAACCGCTCACGTATCTTCGGCTGTTCGCGTTCCATCCGCAGCCGATCCCGATCTTCCCAGTCATCGGTGTACTTCTGGCTGTCGCGTACCTCGCAGGAGTCTTCGTCCTGCACAGGAGGGGCGACGACTGGCCGAAGGGCCGCATCGTCTGGTGGATGCTCGGAGTCTTCACCCTCGAACTGATGACCGCGACCGGGTTCGACGGCTACGGCATGGACTTCTTCAGCATCCACATGGTGCAGCACATGGTAATCGGCATGGTGACGCCGATCCTGCTCATGCTGGGTGCACCGGTCACGCTGATGCTTCGCGCGTTGCCCGCCACAGGAGGAAGGCGCAGTCCGCGACACCTCTTGCTCCTCTTCCTCCACTCGCGTTTCGCTACCGTCGTGGCCAGCCCTGTTGTCACGGTGCTGCTCTTCCTGTTCAGCCTCTACGTGCTCTACTTCACACCGCTTATCGACTGGCTGATGGGCACCTGGTGGGGACACAACCTGATGCTCTTTCACTTCCTGGCCATTGGATGCCTCTACTTCTGGGGAATCCTGGGCGTCGACCCGTCGCCACGCCGCGGTGGCGGGATCATGGGGGCGTTCTCCCGTCCGGTGCTACGGATCGCCGAGCTGAGCGCGACGGTGCCGTTCCACGCGTTCTTCGGCATCGTGTTCATGATGGCGACCACCGTCATGGTGAAGTACTACTCGACCACCTTGCCGTGGGCGACCTCGACTCCCCTGTCGGATCAGCAGACCGCCGGCGGCATCGCCTGGGCGTTCACAGAGCTCCCCACGCTGCTGGTTCTGGGCGTGCTGTTCCTGCAGTGGCAGCGCAGCGAGGACCGCGCGGCGAAACGGCAAGCGCGCCGGGTGGCGAAGTTCGGCGATGTCGACCTCGACGCCTACAACGCCTCCCTCGCCGCCCTTGCACGACGAGACGAGGTCTCCGCGCAGCACGATGGGACGCGATGATCGGCGGCGCAGTCATCGCCTACGCATTCACGGTCGGCCTGACCGGGCTGATCAACCCGTGCGGTCTCCCTCTCCTACCCGCCTATCTGACCATTTTCCTCGACGACGTCGACCGGCCGTGGCCGGCCCGCCTGCTCACGGCATTGCGTTCCGGCGGATGCCTGTCGCTCGGCTTCGTCGCCGTTTTCGGCGTCGCCGGCCTCGTGGAAACCTCGCTCGCGTTCGCCGTGACCGAACTCGCTCCCTGGCTGATGCTGCTCGTCGGCGCCGCGATCCTCGTGCTCGGGGTGCTCTCCGTGATCGGCAAGGCGCCGGGTTGGCACCTGCCGGCGCTCTCGTTCCGCTCCGGCCGTGGCGCGGTCACGATGATCGGGTTCGGCGCCGCCTACGCCATCGGGTCCCTCAGCTGCTCGCTGCCGATCTTCATCGCCGCGGTCGGCTCATCCCTCACGACCGCCACGCCGGCGCAGAGCCTTGCCGTGTTCGTCGCATACGCCCTGGGCATGGGCCTGTTCGCCACTGCCGCATCCCTGATCGCCGCATTCACCGGGCCCGCGACGCTGCGTGCATTGCATCCCGTGGCACGAGTGCTTCCCAGGATCGCGGGAGGAATCTGCGTCATCGTCGGTCTCTACCTCATGGCGTACTGGATGCATGTGCTCGGTGCGCCTGATCTCATCGCGCCGGTCATCGGCGGCGTCGACCAGGTGCAGTCGGCCGTCGTGTCCTGGCTGGACGCCTGGTGGATGGCCAGCGCAGTCCTCTGCACGGCGCTCGTGGCAGGCGCAATGATCGCCCTTGCGATGGCGGGCAAGCATCCCGGACAGCACCGACGGAGCCCACATCGTGCAGAACCAGAAGGGAACAGTCGATGACACCCGACTCGAACCGTGCGCCCGAGGGCTCTGCCCCGACGCAACGAAAGAGCATCCGCTGGCTTCTCGTGGCCGCTGCCGTCACGCTCGTCGCCCTCCTCGCCGGCGTGTTCGCGGTCGCCATGCGCGCACCTGGGGCGGCCGACGGTGCTCAGCAGAACGACTACCAGGGCCGACCCGGCATCAACAAGCCGACCGCGGACCTGCTCTCCATGGACACGCTGGCCAGCGATGGAACCGTCCGGGCCCCGAAGTTCGACCTCACCAACGAAGACGGCAGTGCACTGACGCTCGCCCGATTCAAGGGAGACGTCATCGTTCTGACCTTCAACGACGATCAGTGTGCCGACCTCTGCGCCCTGTTCGCACAGGACGTGATAGCGGCCGACCACGACCTGAGCGCGAACGCCCGCAAGCACATCGCGTTCGTCTCGATCAACGCCAACCCGTACTATCCATCGACCGCTGCAGTGCAGACCTGGACGAACCAGCACGGCCTCGCACACCTCGACAATTGGTATTTCGGCACCGGGACGCCGAAGCAGCTCGCGGCCGCAGCCCACGCGTATGCGGTGAACATCCAACTCGACCCGGCGACGAAGTCGGTCGCGCACGGAACCGAGATCTTCATCATCAAGCCGAACGGCACCGACGCCGATATCGCCGACTTCGGCACGCAGGATGCCGACACCGCACCCTTCTCCCACGGGCTCGCCGTTCTCGCCAACGACGCCCTCCCCAGCTCCGAGCAAGCGCACGTGGCAGGCAAGAACCTCCCGGCCGCGCTGCCCGGAGGCACTGAGATCGGCGACACTCCGGCGCCCGTCAGCGGCCCCGCACTCGGATCCGCCGCGGGTAACGCTGCATCAGCTGCGACAACGACGACATCAAGCGCCTCGGACCACGGTGAGTACACCGTGCTGGACTTCTGGTCGAGCACCTGCACCGCTTGCGCCAGCCAACTCGACGCCGCCGAGGCAGAGCACACAGAGCTCGGCAACAAGGTGGACTTCCTCGGGGTCGACGTCGACGACAGCCCCACGAAGGGAAGGGCCACGATGGCAGCTCACCACCTGACCTTCCCCGTCCTCTCGGATGCCAAAGGAACTCAAGCCGCCCGCTTCCAGGCATCCGATCTGCCGTACACGGTGATCCTCTCCCCGACAGGAAAGGTGCTGGTCCGCCACCCCGGCGTCTTCACGCAAGAAGAACTCGACTACGTGCTGCGCACCGTCGACGACAAGCTGCCCATGCCCAGCGACTGACGCGTCCGGCGTCCACGCAACCTGGCGCAGCGCACGCCCATTGTGCAGACATCCGCTGTGCCCGCAAGGGCTCACGCCCGATTCATCGCCCCGAAAGTATCGAGGCATGGATCTCGGCATCTCGGGCAAGAAGGCACTCGTCACCGGCGGTGACTCGGGCATCGGATGGCACACCGCCCGTGCTCTTCTGAAAGAGGGCGCCACCGTCGTCATCACCGATCTCGAGCAGTCGAAGCTCGACGAGGCGGTGGAGCGGCTGGGTGCGCCGCCCGGAACCGTGCACGCCTTCGCGGCGGACGTCACCGATCTCGACGACGTCGCGCGGCTGCACGAGCGCACGACGCAGGAGGTCGGATTCATCGACATCCTCGTGCAGGCCGCGGGCATCACCGGGGCCCAGGGCGCGTTCGACGAGATCGACGACGAGGGCTGGACGAACACGATCGAGACGGACCTGCTCGGGCCGGTGCGCGTCGCGCGGGAGTTCCTGCCCGACCTGCGCCGCGGCTGGGGCCGGCTCGTGTTCATCTCCTCGGAGGATGCCGTGCAGCCCTACGCGAACGAGCTCCCGTACTGCGCGGCGAAGGCGGGCATCCTCGCGCTGTCGAAGGGGATGTCACGCGCATACGCGGAAGACGGGCTTCTCGTGAACGCTGTCTCGCCCGCATTCATCCACACGCCCATGACGGACGCGATGATGCGCAAGCGCGCTGAGCAGCTGGACACGAGCGTGGACGGCGCGATCCGTACGTTCCTCGACGACGAGCGACCGTTCCTGGAGCTCAAGCGGCGCGGCCAGCCCGACGAGGTGGCATCCGTCATCGTCTTCCTCTGCTCGGATGCCGCGTCATTCGTCGTCGGGTCGAACTACCGGGTGGACGGCGGCTCGGTCGCGACGATCTGACGTCTTTGGGGACAAGCGCACGAATACGAACGAAGGAGCACCATGCAGATCGGATACAAGCTGTCGAGCGAGGCGTTCGGCCCTCAGGAACTCGTGCGCCAGGCGCTGCGCGCCGAGGAGTCGGGCTTCGACTTCGTGGAGATCAGCGATCACTACCATCCGTGGGTGGAGGCGCAGGGCCACTCGCCGTTCACGTGGACCGTACTCGGCGCCATCGCGGCGCGCACGACGACGCTGGGGCTCGCGACCGGTGTCACGTGTCCGACATTCCGGTACCACCCGGCGATCATCGCGCAGGCTGCCGCAACGCTCGCCGTGCTCTCCGACGGCCGGTTCACGCTCGGCGTCGGCGCCGGCGAGCGGCTGAACGAGCACGTGATCGGAGCGTTCCCCGGCGTGCACGAGCGGCACGACCGGCTCCGTGAGGCGATCGAGATCATCTCGATGCTGTGGCAGCCCGGCTACCACAGCTACGACGGCCTGTACTACACGGTCGACGACGCGCGCGTGTTCGACCTGCCCGAGACGCCGCCCGTGATCGCCGTCGCGGCCAGCGGCGACCTCTCGGCCGCACTCGCCGGCGAGCTGGGCGGCGGGCTGTTCGCGGTCGAGCCCAAGGCATCCATCGTCGAGGGTTTCCTTGCGGCAGGCGGCACCGGCCCGAAGTTCGCCGAAGCACCGCTCGCGTGGGCGCCGAGCGAGCAGGAAGCCGCAGAGGCGGCATTCGAGACGAGCAGGTGGGCGCTCGGCGGGTGGAAGGTGATGAGCGAGCTGCCGAACCCGGTGAACTTCGAGGCGGCATCCAGAACCGTACGCGTCGAGGATGTTCGCCAGCAGTTCGCGTGCGGACCCGACGTGGAGAGACATCTCGAGGTGATCCAGCCGTTCGCCGACGCGGGCTTCGATCACATCGTGCTGCAGAACGCGGGGCCCGATCCGGACGGATTCATGGACTTCTTCGTCGCCGAACTCGGGCCACGGCTGCGCGGCGAGTAGGCCGCCGCGAGGATGCCTGGGCCCGCTTTCGCTCACCCCATGCGCGCGATGATCAGTACCAACCACACGATCGTCCACATCGGGATCGCGGCGAAGAAGCACGCCATGACGACGAGCCGGGGCGGCTGCGGGAGAAACAGCCGCACCAGCACCAGCGCCCCGTAGAGCACGGCAACGACGATCGCACCGAGCACCGCGAGAGGCACGCTGTTGCGCAACTGCAACAGAAGGACGACGAAGCAGATCGCCGCCATGATGGCGCCCACGATGAGCCAGACCCGCCCGGTCGAGCTGCGCAACGCGGGCTGGTTGCGCACCAGGGTCGGGTCGCGACGGGGTTCCCCGCGCGGGCCTGGTCCTCGGTCCTGTTGCGCCATGCTTCCGATGCTCCGGGAGACGGAGCGGATGCCTGAAGGGGTTGACAGCACCGGCTCCCGGCCGGCGTCCGGCGCGCGGGCTTCGCGGCCACGCACTGCTACTCCTCCTTCTCCTTCTTCGCAACCGGTTCATACCCCAGCGCAGCGGTGGTTTTTTCGAAGTGTCGTTTGGATCCGCCCGCCGCCGACAGTGAAACACCCCCGGTGCGTTCAGCGCCGTGAAGACACCGGTGTACCAGCACCACGAAGCGAAGCGAGGGAGAACCATGCCGCCGCAACATCTCAGCCGCAGCGTTCGCCGCGACCTCCGTCAGGCATCCGAGCGGACTCGTCGCGTGCGTCGTAGCGAGCGACTCCGCAGCCTCCGGCGTCAGGATGCCGACAGCATCCGCCTGAAGCGCACCGAGCGGTGCAGCGAGAAGCTGGGACGCCGCGAACTCGTCGTGAGCCACCTGCAGCTCGCGGACGCGATCGCGCACCGCTACGCGGGACGCCCGCAGGACGCCGACGACCTCCGCCAAGTCGCCTATCTCGGGCTCGTGAAGGCGGCCGAGCGCTTCGATCCGGAACGTTCCGATGACTTCGCCTCGTTCGCCGTGCCGACCATCGCCGGGGAGATCAAGCGGCACTTCCGCGACAACTGCTGGTTCGTGCGTCCGCCGCGGTCGCTGCAGGAACTGAAGAGCACCGTGGAGCACGAGGTGCCGCGCATGGCGCAGCAACTCGGTCGCGACCCGAGCCGCGGCGAGATCGCCGAGCGTGTCGGCGAACCCGCCGAGCGCATCGACGAGGCGATCGGATGCAGTCGAGCCATGCATCCGATGTCGCTGGATGCCCCCGTCTCCACCGCGGACGAGCACACCGCGTTCGGCGACACCATCGACTCCGGAGACCGCGCCCTGGAGCGGGCCGAGCAGGTGCAGTCGCTGCGCCGCGCGTGCCGCGAGCTGCCGCCGCGGGAGCGCCTGATCATTTATCGCCGCTTCTACGAGGAGCGCACCCAGTCGGAGATCGCCCAGGAGATCGGCGTGACCCAGATGCAGGTGTCGCGCCTGCTCACCTCGACGCTGGCCCGCCTCCGGTCGCTGCTCGGCGGCGCGGAGTGGTTCGCCGCGTGACGCGTGCGCGGATGCGGCGCTTCGGGCTACACGAACCGGCATCCGCGACACCCCCGAAGTCTTTGCGCTACACGAACCCGCATGCGCCACACGTTTTTCGTGTAGCGGTTGCCGATTCGTGTAGCCGATGCCGGTTCGTGTAGCGCACAACAGGCTGTAGTCGTCGACGAGATCGCGTTTCACTGACAGAAATCGCGCGTCGGGCTCGGTGTGGTGCGCGTTTTCAGTCAGTGAGACGACGTCTGGCGGGACCGGATGTGCGCGAGCCGGTGGGCGGCGTCTAGCACGTCGTCGACCGTCACCGCGAGGAGCGCCGGGTCGGGGTCCGACGCGAACGTCTCGCCTCGCCGCAGCGAGGCATCCGTCAGCGTGAGATGCGGACCGGGTGGCGGGCCCCACTCCTCCACCGGGGCCGGACCGAAGATCACGACCGAGGGCGTGCGGTAGGCGGATGCCAGGTGCGCGGCGCCCGTGTCCGCGCTGATCACGAGACGGGCGGCCGCGATGAGTGCGGCCAGCTCGTCGAGGGCGAGGCGTCCGGCGAGCATCGACTCCGCGGGGAGTCCGGATGCCTGCACGACGCCCGCTGCGCGGTCGCGGTCCGCGTCTCCCCCGGTGATCACGACGGTGTGGCATTCCGCGGCGAGCGCCCGCGCGGCCGCCGCGAAGCGCTCGACCGGCCACTGCCGCGATCCATAGAACGCTCCGACGTGGATGACCACCGCGTCCGGCACCAGCGGGGGCGCATCGGGGGTGAGGATGCCTACGTCGGTGTCGCAGGCATCCACTCCGAAGGCGTTCACCAGGCGCGTCCACCGGGTGCGTTCGTGGATGCCGTCGAGCCACTCGGGCTCTCTCGGGTCCTGTCGCGTGATGCCTCGCATGCCCGGCCCCGGTGCGTGCTGGATCACCTCGCGGGCATCGAGTGCCGCGATCAGGCCCCGGCTCTCGGGCCCGTTGCCGTGCAGGTTGGCTGCGACGTCAACGACCCCTGGCTCGATGGCGAGCGGGTCGTCCAGTCCCTTCGTCGGAAGCAACGCACGGATGCCCGGCACGAGTCGCGCTATCGGCACCAGCCACGCGGGCCCCGCGAAGACGACCGCGTGGTCGTCGAACGTGCGGGCGAGCCCCTTGAGCGCCGGGGCCGCGACGAGCAGGTCGCCCAGCTTGAGGGCGCGGAGCGCCAGCAGCAGGGGGCGGTCGTCCATCGGGGCGAACACCTCGAACGCACCGGGCGGGGTTTGTGGCATGGTCAAGGACTCTCACAAGACCGCGGCTCGGGGCCACCCCTTGCGCGACGGTCAGAGTGGTTGTGGCCGCGCACCCGCTCGCCTCCTCAGCGAGACTGGGCGCATGGGATGGGGCTAGGCGCACGGCACCTAGCGTCAGCGCACACGGCTAGTCTCGCTGAGATCGTGCATGTGCCTACGAGCTCGCCCAGCCGGTCCAGTGGTCGACCCGGATCACGATGACGGGCCCGGCCGGCCGATGCTCACGGTACTGCTCGTAGCGTTCGACGAGCGCGTCGATCGGATGCCTGGCCTCGTCAGCGTCGGTGACCACACTTGCGCGGCCGTCGACGCGCACCCACCACAGTTCGTCCCAGTCGTCGCTGTAATGGTCGGCGAGCAACGCGACCCGCGGATGCCTCGCGACGTTCTCGAGACGCAGCAGCGAGCGCGCGCTCTTCGGCTTGTGGTCCACAGCCGTGTAGACGAGGTCGCCCTCCACCGCGAACGTGACGGGGACGACGTGCGGACTCCCGTCTGGGCGCACCGTCGCGAGCCGGGCGACCCGGGCGGATGCCAGCCGCTCGCGGGCATCCGCCTCGCCGAGCTTCATGCCGCCACCGCTCCACACAGGTTCATGCTCACGATTCTTCCCTCGCGACGCCGCGGCGGCGCCGAAGAGCGGAGTCGGATGCAGGTCACGCGTACCCGAACTGCTTGCGCGTCATAGCGTCGAACGTGCGGTCGGGGAGGATGGTCGCGAGCGCGACGGCGACGTTGGCACCTGGGCCGATGCGGTAGCGCGTCTTGGGGCGGCGTACCAGTGCCGCCTTGGCGATGAGCGAGGCGACGGCATCCACGCTCGAGGTCTGCCTGGCAAGCGCCGGACTCGAGAAGTAGCGGCGCATCGATGCCGCCATGGCTGCGTACGGTCCGCGGGCGGACGTCTTCTCGAGACGGGTCATCGCGACGTCGTGCCAGTCGGTTTCGACGTAGCTCGGCTGCACGATCGTGACCTCGATGCCGAACTGCGAGACCTCGCCGCGCAGCGAGTCGGAGAGCGCCTCGAGCGCGAACTTCGACGCGTGGTACCACCCGCCCAGCGGCGCCGCGAACTCGCCGGCGAGCGAGGAGACATTGACGATGCGGCCGTGCTTCGCCCGGCGCATGCCAGGCAGCACGGCTTGCACCAGCGCCATCGCGCCCAGGACGTTCACTTCGAGCTGCTGGCGGGCATCCGTCAGCGAGGTCTCTTCGATGCTGCCGAACTCGCCGTAGCCGGCACAGTTGATGAGCACGTCGACCGCCCCTTCGCGCTGCTCGACCCCTGCGACCGCTTCGCGAATGGATGCCTCGCTCGTGAGATCGAGAGCGACCGGCGTCACGCCGGGGATCGCCGCGATCGCCTCGATGTTGCGGGCGGCACCGTAGACAGTCTCGCCGCGGGTGGCGAGCAGCGCCGCCGTGCGAGCCCCGATGCCGGACGATGCGCCGGTGATGAGGATTGCTCCCATGTTCGTTCCTTTCAGTGAATGACGTTCACAGAAGGCAAAGGTACAGTGAATGACATGCACAGTCAAGAGGATCGCGCGCTTCGCCAGCTGTGGGGACTGGAGGCGCCGACGGTGCGTGGGCCGAAGCCGCGGTGGACGCTCGACCAGGTCACGGCCGCCGCCGTCGCACTCGCCGACGACGCCGGCCTCGACGGGGTCTCCCTCGCCCGCGTCGCCGAGCGCCTCGATGTGACGACCACCGCCCTGTACCGCTACGTCGACTCGAAGACGGCGCTCGTCGAACTGATGGTGGATGCCGCGGTCGGCGACCCGCCGCAGCTCACCGATGAGGACTGGCGGCAAAGGTGCCGCGCCTGGACGGACCACCTCGCGGATCGGTACGCGGCGCATCCGTGGTTGAGTGATGTCAGACCGGAACGGATGCCCTGCCAGCCGCGCGTCTACGCCTGGATCGACGCGCTGGTCGGTGCGCTCGATGCCGGACCGGTCGCTGATCCGCTGCGCCTCGCCCTCCTGCTGGACAGCCTGGTGCGCTCGTACATGGCGCTCGCGCGCAACCTGAACGACTCACCGCCGCCCGCTTGGCTCGGCGAGGCACTAGCGACCCGGTTCCCGCGCTTGACGCGTGCCGGGGACCAGGATGCGGCCGACGCCCGCTCCGAACTGGACTTCGCCGTCGACGCGGTGCTCCGCGGGGTTGCGTGAGTCGTGCCCCTCAGTCGAGCAGTTGGTCGTCCGCGTGCGCTCCGTAGTAGTCGGACTGCCGGCGCATGAGCTCGGTCATCGGAACATCCCTGCCGACCCCGTAGACGGTTCGGCCGAAGTCGAGTTCGCGCTGGATAGCCCAGATCTCGTCGTGCTTGTCCGGCGGCAGGATCTCGGCCGGGTCGCCCACGGCCACCCATCCGATCGGGACGACCGCACCGGCGGGAACGACCGTGTTGACCTGCACGACGCCGTTGACCCGCACCTCGGCTCCGGCGCCGATGCGGCTCCCCGGAAACAGCGACGCCCCGGTCGCGATGAACGCCTCGCTCTCCACGAGGCTGCCGTTCACGTGCGTGTGCGGACCGATCATGACCGCGTCGCCGAGGTGCACAGGATGTCCGGCGCGGCCACGGACGAGAGCGTGCTCCATCACGACGCAGTTCTCGCCGATCGTGACCTCGCCGTCTTCAGCGGTGACGACGGCGCCATGCAGGATGCGCGCACCCGACGCGATCCGCACGTCGCCCACGATCACGGCGGACGGCGCGACATAGGCGGAGGCGTCGATCGAGGGCGACACCCCGCGGTGACGGAAAAGCATGCAGACTCCGATCTTCGCCCTCACGATACGAGGGACACGCACACGACGTCATCCCACGGGCGACGCGACGATCAGCCAGGACGTGTAGTGCTCAGTGACCGAGCCGCCCAAAGCGGCGACGGCATCAGCGGCCGACCGCACCTCGTCTGGCGTCCAGTCGCTGAACGTGCTGAACAACCCGCGGATCTGCTCGGTCGTCAGGTCGATCGTCCAGCGGTATCGGTGGATGCCGTCCACAGCGAAGAACCGGGACCGCGCGAGTTTCTCCGCGGTCGCCTCGACGTCGTCGGGGTTTCCGGGGCGCGTCGTTCCGCGTCGGCTGACGATGCGCGTGACCTCACGCCGGAAGGGCGTCGCATCGGCTTCGGCATCGCCGAAAACGTTGCGCCAGACGAGCAGGCGCCCGTCGGGCCGCAAGCCGTGCCTCACGATCGGCAGCACGACATCCAGGTCCATCCAATGGATCGATGTGGCGGCCACCACGAGGTCGAACGATGCCGCGTCGAGCTGGATGTCTTCGGCTCGCGATCGGATTACGGTCGCGCGAGGGAACCGGGCCTCGAGCACGTCCGCCAGCCGCGTCCCGGGTTCGACGGCGACGACATCCATTCCGCGAGCGAGAAGCTCACCCGTGGCCTCCCCGGTTCCGGCCCCGAGATCGAGCCCGCGCCGGCCGGCAGCGACGAGTCCGGTCGCCCGCACGTCGCGCCAGAGCGCATCCGGATACGGCGGCCGCGTCGCCGCATACGCCTGGGCCACGCCGTCGAAGTGCATCGGGTCGACCACGTAGCCAACCTACTGGTTACGTTCGTGGCATGACGGGGGCGGGCGTTGGATCCCACGCGAGGCTTCGTCGAGGCGTCAGCGGGTCCAGAGGTCTTCGGGGCGGCTGCCGGGGTGGAAGCCGAAGTGCTCGACCATCGCCATCGCCTCCGGAAAGTTGGCGGCAAGGGCGGATGCCTCGTGCGCGTCGCTGCCGAACGACACGGCACGGCCGCCCTCCTCGGCCCACCACTGGGGAATCCACGACCAGAGGCGCTTCGTGTTCATCTCCAGGGCGCGACCGGACTGCGCGATGGAGCGCATCGCCATCCGGAATTCCTCTTCGAAATCACGAGGATCGAACGGCCCGGCCGTTGCCGTCGGCCACGAGCGCACCGCGTAGTCGATGTGCGTGAAGACGGCGAACGCATCGGATCCGGCGACCATGCGCGGGATCTCCTCGAGGTACGCGCACATGACGTCGGCGGCCGGATGGTAGCGGTACAGCGTGGTGGGCTCGGTGCGGTCGCCGC
>NZ_JBQCIE010000098.1:0-106066 GCF_051954055.1 Humibacter sp.
ATAGCGAGACGGACACGGGGATCAACGGGCTCGGAGTGCTTCACTCACCAATCTGACCCGCCGAAGTGTCACCACCAAGACCAGCCGAAGCGTCACCGATGTCCTGACACAGAACTGTCACCGATATTCTGCGACATAACAAGCCGAGACTACGGTAATTGACCGTAGTTCCGGCGGCCGAATCGTAGTCTCGACGCGCAGTCGAGGATTGAGGGCCGCAACGGCGCAACTGCTCTGGAATTCGCCGGAACGGGCATCCCGCTTTCTTCGGTAGACTGTGCGAGGTCATTTCGGCTTGCTGAACGCCTTGGCGCGTGCCCGGCCGGGTCACCTAGCGGGTCCACCACGATCCGGGGCGTAGCTCAGCTTGGCTAGAGCGCCCGCTTTGGGAGCGGGAGGCCGCAGGTTCGAATCCTGTCGCCCCGACAACGTCGACTCTGACCGAACCACTTTCGAACACAGGAGATCTCCCACGTGAAGACCACGGTCGAGAAGCTGAGCCCGACTCGCGCGAAGCTCACCATCGCAGTGACGCCGGAAGAACTGCAGCCCAGCATCAAGCACGCCTACGAGCACATCGCCGGGGAGGTGAGCATCCCTGGCTTCCGCAAGGGCAAGGTTCCGCCGCCGATCATCGACCAGCGCGTCGGCAAGGCAGCAGTTCTCGAGCACGCCGTCAACGAGGGGCTCGAGGGCTTCTACCGCAACGCTGTAGAGGAGAACGATGTCAAGCCGGTCGGTCGGCCCGAGGCCGACATCACGGAGTGGCCCAGCGACAAGGACTACTCGGGTGATCTGATCGTCGCCATCGAGGTCGACGTGCGTCCCGAGATCACGCTTCCGGAGTACGACGGCCTGGAGCTGACGGTCGACGCGGCGGAGGTCACCGACGAGGACGTCGAGGCCGAGCTCGAGCGACTGCGCAGCCGGTTCGGCACGCTCGTCACCGTCGACCGCCCCGCGAAGAAGGGCGACTTCGCCCAGCTCGACCTGGTGGCGACGATCGGCGACGAGCAGGTCGACACCGCGAGCAACGTCTCCTACGAAGTGGGCTCCGGCGAGCTCGTCGAGGGCATCGACGAGGCACTCGACGCACTCTCCGCCGGCGAGACCACCACGTTCACGTCCAAGCTGCTCGGCGGCGACCACGAGGGCGAGGATGCCGAGATCACGGTCACGCTGAACGCCGTCAAGGAGCGCGAGCTCCCGGATGCCGACGACGACTTCGCACAGATCTCCAGCGAGTTCGACACCATCGACGAGCTGCGCGAGAGCCTTCGCGGCGAAGCCGCACGCGGCAAGACGTTCGGACAGGGCAACGAGGCACGCAACCTTCTCGTCGACCGTCTGCTCGAGCTCACCGAGATCCCGGTGCCCGAGGGCCTGGTCGAAGACGAGGTGCACCGCCACCTCGAGGCGGAGAACCGGCTCGAAGACGACGAGCACCGTGCCGAGGTGAAGGAGGCCAGCGAGAAGGCCTTCCGCACCCAGGTGCTGCTCGACGAGATCGCGCAGAAGGAGAACATCCAGGTCGGCCAGGACGAGCTGAGCAACTACCTGGTTCAGGCGGCCGCCCAGTACGGCATGGACCCGAACGAGTTCGTGCAGCTGCTCGGCGAGAACGGCCAGCTTCCGCAGATGTTCGGCGAGGTCGCCCGCAACAAGACGATCGCCGTGCTTCTCGGCCGCGCCGTCGTGAAGGACTCGAACGGACAGCCGGTGGACCTCTCTGAGTTCGCCGCGGTGAATGAGCCGGCCGAGGACGCGGAGACGTCCGACGACGCAGACGCTTCCGGCGCCGAGTCTTCCGAGGACGCCACGGAGGCCGCCGACGAGGCAGCTCCCGAGGCGGAGGAGAAGCCGAAGAAGAAGTCCGGCAAGGCGGCCAAGGCGTAATAGCCGATAGGGTCTTGCCCGGGGGTGGATGCGACGCATCCACCCCCTTCTTCTTGTTCGTCCCTTCTTCTGCGCGGAGGATGCCATGACCGACTGGGACAAGCAGTTCGACGCCGTGTGGGCCGACGAGGAGTTGAGCGACGTCGAACGCATCGAGCGCATCGACCGGTTGGCAGCGGTGTGGGGCGACAATGCCGTCGCGCTCTTCCATCGGGCCGGAGCGCGGGATTCCGCCGGGCGCGAGGAAGAGGCAGAACCGCTCTACCGACGCGCGCTGCAGCTCGGGCTCGACGACGACCACCGGGTGCGTGCGGTCATCCAGCTCGCCAGCACCCTGCGCAATCTCGGGCGCGTGCACGAGGCGGTCTGGATGCTCGGCGACGAGCACGCGAATCACCTCGCATCTCCCTACCGGGATGCTGTCGCGGCGTTCTACGCGCTGGCCCTCGTGAGCAGCGGAGAGGCGAGACGGGCGACATCCATCGCGCTCGGTGCCCTCGCGCCGCACCTGCCGCTCTACACGCGGTCCGTCACCGCGTACGCGAGAGAACTCGCCATCTGAAAGCTCTCGCCTTCACCGTCGGCTCTGCCAACAGCAAGCTGCGCTTGCGGCGACCTCTGCTTAGTAGGTCGCCGTCGGCTCTGCCGACGGCGAACAGGGCCGTGCCCTAGCGACCGCTTCGATAGATTCGAGAGCACGTACGAAAAAGGGAGCACGTTCATGGCCGAACCGACACTGCAACCCAGTGTTTTTGACCGACTGCTGAAGGATCGCATCATCTGGCTCGGCTCGGAGGTGCGCGACGACAATGCCAACGAGATCGCGGCGAAGCTGCTGCTCCTGGCTGCCGAGGACCCCAAGCGCGACATCTACCTGTACATCAACTCGCCCGGTGGCTCGATCACCGCTGGCATGGCCATCTACGACACCATGCAGTTCGTTCCCAACGACATCGTGACGGTCGGAATCGGTATGGCCGCATCCATGGGGCAACTGCTGCTCACCGCAGGCACGAAAGGCAAGCGGTACATCACGCCCAACGCGCGCGTTCTGCTGCACCAACCGCACGGCGGCTTCGGCGGAACGGCCAGCGACATCCAGACGCAGGCGCAGCTCATTCTCGACATGAAGAAGCGCCTCGCGGAGATCACCGCGGCACAGACCGGCAAGACCGTCGAGCAGATCAATGCGGACGGCGACCGCGACCGCTGGTTCACCGCCCAGGAGGCGCTCGACTACGGCTTCGTCGACCACATCCGCGAATCGGCGACCGACGTGGTCGGCGGCGGCGGAACCCAGGAGTAGGCGCAGTACGCGCACGAGACGAAGGACACCACACGTAATGGAAACCCCGAACTTCTCCGGTCTGGTCGGCGGCTCGCGCATCGCCATGCCGAGCTCCCGCTACATCCTGCCCAGCTTCGAGGAGCGCACGGCCTACGGCTACAAGCGTCAGGACCCGTACGCGAAGCTCTTCGAGGACCGCATCATCTTCCTCGGTGTGCAGGTCGACGACGCATCGGCCGACGACATCATGGCGCAGCTCTTGGTTCTGGAGAGCCAGGACCCGGACCGTGACATCGTGATGTACATCAACTCGCCCGGTGGCTCGTTCACGGCCATGACCGCGATCTACGACACGATGCAGTACATCCGCCCGCAGATCCAGACCGTGGTGCTCGGCCAGGCCGCATCCGCCGCCGCCGTGCTCACCGCCGCGGGCACACCTGGCAAGCGTCTCGCGCTGCCGAACGCACGCATCCTGATCCACCAGCCCGCCGTCGGCGAGGCAGGACAGGGGCAGGCATCCGACATCGAGATCCAGGCGAACGAGATCATGCGCATGCGCACGTGGCTCGAGGAGACGCTCGCGCAGCACACCGGCAAGGATGTCGCGCAGGTGAACAAGGACATCGACCGTGACAAGATCCTCTCGGCCGAGGAAGCCCGCGAATACGGGCTGATCGACCAGGTGCTGAGCAGCCGGAAGAGCCTGCCCGCCCTGACGGCGAAGTAGGCCGAGAAGCACGAGAAGCGGCGGAGGGACTGACGAGTCCTCCGCCGCTTTTCGCACTCGGCAGGAGATTGCCACACCCGACAGATGCCTACCCGTCATTGTCTGCACCACAGGTTAGGCTCGTACGAAGCGGCCCAATCGGGAGGTTCCATGGCTCGCATCGGAGAAAGCGCCGACCTGCTCAAGTGCTCGTTCTGTGGAAAGAGCCAGAAGCAGGTCCAGCAGCTCATCGCGGGCCCCGGCGTCTACATCTGCGACGAGTGCGTCGAGCTGTGCAACGAGATCATCGAAGAGCGCATGGCGGAATCCGGTGAAGAGAACACCGGGCAATTCGACCTTCCGAAGCCGAAAGAGATCTTCGCCTTCCTCGAGGAGTACGTCATCGGCCAGGATGCGGCGAAGAAGGCGCTCTCGGTCGCGGTCTACAACCACTACAAGCGGGTGCGCGCCCGCACCACTCTCGGTCCGGCTGAGTCCATGGGTGACGACATCGAGATCTCGAAGTCGAACATCCTGCTCATCGGTCCTACCGGGTGCGGAAAGACCTATCTCGCGCAGACGCTGGCGAAGCGGCTGAACGTGCCGTTCGCGTTCGCCGACGCGACGGCGCTGACCGAGGCGGGCTACGTCGGTGAGGATGTCGAGAACATCCTGCTCAAGCTCATCCAGGCCGCGGACTACGACGTCAAGCGCGCCGAGACCGGCATCATCTACATCGACGAGGTCGACAAGATCGCTCGCAAGGCCGAGAACCCGTCGATCACCCGAGACGTGTCGGGGGAGGGCGTGCAGCAGGCCCTGCTGAAGATCCTGGAGGGCACCGTCGCGTCGGTCCCTCCGCAGGGCGGCCGCAAGCATCCGCACCAGGAGTTCATCCAGATCGACACGACGAACGTGCTGTTCATCGTCGCGGGCGCCTTCGCCGGTCTGGAAGACATCATCTCGTCTCGTGCAGGCAAGAAGGGCATTGGCTTCGGTGCCCCGCTGCACAGCAAGGGCGACGACATCAACCTCTTCAGCGAGGTGCTGCCGGAAGACCTGCATAAGTTCGGACTGATCCCCGAGTTCATCGGCCGCCTGCCCGTGGTAACGACTGTCACGCAGCTGGACCGCGAGGCGCTGATCCAGATTCTCACCGAGCCGAAGAATGCCCTCGTCAAGCAGTACCAGCGCATGTTCGAACTGGATGGCGTGGAGCTCGAGTTCGACTCCGCCGCGCTCGACGCCATCGCCGACCTCGCCGTGCTGCGCCAGACCGGAGCCCGTGGGCTCCGGGCGATCATGGAGGAGGTGCTCGGACCGATCATGTTCGAGGTGCCCTCCAGCGACGAGGTCGCCCGGGTCGTCGTTACCCGTGAGGCAGTGCTCGACAATGCCGCGCCGACCATCGTTCCGCACCGCCGCACGCGTCGCGAAGAGAAGTCGGCCTGACCTCGACGAAGTCGTAGCAGTCCGGCCCACCCGCGCGTAGCATCGCAACCGTCACGATCACGTTACGGGGGCTCCGATGGACACGAAGATGACGGCCGAGATGATGCAGAGCATGTCGATGGATGCGATCGGCATGCCGGCGATGGACACGATGACCATGCAGGAGTGTATGGAGGCGTGTTCGGCGTGTGAGCAGGCCTGCACCATGTGTGCTGACAACGCCATGGCCGACGGCATGATCAAGTGCGCCTCCATGTGCATGGATTGCGCGGATGTCTGCAACACGATGATGCGCATGATGATGCGCCCGAGCGGGTTCGACATGGCCGCTATGCAGGCGATGCTGCAGGCCTGCATGGCGATGTGCTCGGCGTGCTCCGACGAGTGCGGCAATCACGCCGAGATGAGCGAGACGTGCCGCATGTGCGCCATGGCGTGCGACGCCTGCATGAAGGCGTGCCAGGCCATGCTCGACATGATGCGGCAAGCCGAAGCGGTCTGAACGGTCTCAGGCCGCTTCTTCTGCGAATACGTTGAAGCGTCGAGCGCCGGCCCACAGCACGTTGTAGACGGCGTGCAGGGCGACGGGCTCTCCCGCGGTCACCACATCGGCGAGGTCGCCGTGGTTCCACAGCGAGATCCGCCCGCCGTCCAACGTGATGGCGTCGACCCATCCGTCGTCGCGAACATCGACCACGAGGGCGTCCTGCCACTGGGACGGCGTTGCGGCTGCCAGTCGCAGTTGCACGGCGTGCAGTCCGTGGCCCGGCCGGTTGTCCGCGCACATGCCGTCCCGCTCCCACGCGCACGAGGCGGTGGTGTGCTCGTCGGCTCGGACGGACATGGTTCGGCTCCCTGTGCTCATGGATCGGACTGGAGAATCTCGCGATTCGGTCCGTTCAGAGTACGCAGCGCACGCATCCGAGCGCACCCGCAGCCGTCACACTGCGAAATACGGCCCGGCCGTGGTTCTGCATCGGGCTGACCACAGGTGTCGTCGGCACCCTCGTGGTGGTCGTCACCGTCGTCTCACTGAGGCGCTGACGGTTCTCCCGCCGCCGCTAACTCATCCGGCTGCGTCGAGTCCGCGACGCCGCAGCAGCGGCTCGATCTCGGCATCCCGCCCACGGAAGTCGCGGTAGGCCTCGAGCGGATCCTTCGAACCGCCCACGCCGAGCAGTCGGCGACGGAACCGTTCGCCCGCCTCACGGGAGAGCCCGCCGTTCTCCTTGAACCACTCGACGGTGTCGGCGTCGAGCACCTCGCTCCAGATGTAGGAGTAATACCCGGCGTCGTAGCCCCCCGAGAACGTGTGCGCGAAATACGTGCTCGCGTACCGCGGAGGAACCGCCGGCTCGTCCAGACCGGCGTCCTTCAGAGCAGCCGCCTCGAACTCCTCGACGGATTCCACGTGCGTGTCGGCGTCGATGCGGTGCCAGGCCTGGTCGAGCATCGCCGCGGCCAGGTACTCGCTCGTGGCGAAGCCCTGGTTGAATGCTTCGGACGCACGAATGCGCTCCACGAGCGCCGCAGGCATCCGGTCGCCCGTCTCATAATGGCGGGCATAGTTGTCGAGCACGTCGGGCCACAGCAGCCACATCTCGTTGACCTGGCTGGGGAACTCCACGAAGTCACGGAACACGCTCGTTCCGGCGAACTTCGGATAGTTCGTCACCGCGAACAGGCCGTGCAGCGCGTGTCCGAACTCGTGGAACAGCGTTCCCACCTCGTCGTAGGTCAGGAGCGTCGGCTCGCCGGCGGCGGGCTTCGGAACGTTGAGGTTGTTGACGACGATGGTGGACCCGCCGAGCAGGTGCGTGCGCTCGCCCAGTTCGTTCATCCAGGCGCCGCCGCGCTTCGAGTCTCTCGTGTAGAGGTCGTTGATGTAGAGGCCGATGGCGCTGCCGTCCTCGTCGAAGACCTCGAACACGCGGGCATCCGGGTGGTACGCGGTCAGATCGGGGCGCTCCTCGAAACGGATGCCGTACAGCCGGTTCGCCGCATAGAAGACACCGTCGCGCAGCACGCGCTCCGCCTCGAAGTACGGGCGCATCGCCGCGGTGTCCACGTCGTACTTGGCAGCGCGAACCCTCTCGGAGTAGTACGCCCAGTCCCACGGCTCGATGTCATGACCGGCGGATGCTCGCAGGTCCGCCTTCTCCGCGGCGGCGTTCCGCGCTGCCGCGGGAGCGAGCCGGTCCAGCATGCCCGCGACGGCCTCCGGGGTGCGAGCGGTCTGCGACGCCGTGACGTACGCCGCGTGGTTCTCGAACCCGAGGAGACGCGCACGCTCCGCCCGTAGCGCGGTGATGCGCAGCACGAGGTCGCGTGTGTCGTGATCGCCGCCATGGATGCCGCGGGAACGGGATGCGCGCATCACCCGCTCGCGCGCGTCGCGGTCGGTCAGCCGAGCGAGGTAGGGGTGCCCGGTGGGCAGCACCAATGTGATGAGGTATCCATCGAGTTCGCGCTCGTGCGCCGCCTGCTCCGCCGCCGAGATCTCCGCAGGGGAGAGGCCGTCGAGCTGCGACACGTCCTCCACGTGGACCGCGAGTTCGTTCGTGTCGGCGAGGAGGTTCTTCTCGAATCGGGTGGAGAGCGTGGACAGCTCCGCGTTCAACCGCTTGAGGTGTTCCTTCTCGGCATCTCCGAGCCCGGCACCGGCGAGGGTGAACTCCTCGTGGTAGCGCTCGACGAGATAGCGGGACTCGGCATCCAGGTCGAGCTCGTCGAGGCGTGCGTGCACGGCGCTGATGCGCGCGTACAGCTCGGGATCGAGTCGGATCGCGTCTTCGTGCGCGGCGAGTTCGGGCGCAAGCCTCTCCTCGATGGCGCTGATCTCGTCGTTCGAGTCGGCCGAGCTCTTGTTGAAGAACACCTCGGAAACGCGGCGCAGGAGCTGTCCGGAGCGCTCGAGAGGCACGAAGGTGTTCTCGAAGGTGGGCTCTGCGGGGTCGGCGACGATCGTGGCCACCTCGGCGCGGTGGTCGGCCATGGCCTTTTCGAACGCCGGGAGATAGTGCTCGTCGCGGATCTCGGCGAACGGGGGAAGGCCGTGCGGAAGCGTGCTGTCGCTGAGGAGCGGGTTCGTCATGCACCCAGCCTAGGGCGGTGCTTCCGGTGGATCCAAAGGACACGTTGCAAACAAATCAATGCAAAGATTATGTTGCAAAGAGAACTTTGCAAGCGTACGCTGATGACATGAACGACGAACAGTCGACCGGGGAAGCACGGAAGTCGCTCGCGGGCGAAGCACCAGCGAGCGGTGAGCATCAGCTGCGCCCGACGGATCGACACATCGACCTCGCGGCGCTGAAGGTGATGGCCCACCCGCTGCGGGTGCGCATCCTCGACGAGCTGTCGAAGTTCGGTCCGCTGACGGCAAGCGGTCTGGGGGCGCGGCTGGGTGAGTCCAGCGGAGCGACCAGCTACCACCTGAGGCAGCTGGCCAAGCACGACTTCGTTCTCGAGGTGGAGGGGAAGGGAAATGCCAGGGAGCGCTGGTGGCGGCGCGCGCCCGTCGGACTCTCCATGGATCCGACCGAACTCGGCGACACCGCTGCCGGCCGTGAGGCGTACGACCTCGTCAACCGGGAGTTCCGCCGCAACCAGGAGAACGCGCTGAACGACTTCATGGCGCGAGCGGCCGACACGTTCTCGGAGACCTGGCTGAGGGCCAGCACGATCTCGACCTCGAACTTGCGGATGACGGTCGACGAGCTCGCGGAGCTCTCGGCCAAGGTCTACGAGGTTCTCGATGAAGCGATCGTCGCCTTCCGTGAGCGCGAGGTCCCACCGGGTGCGAGGCCCGTGCAGGTGCAATTCAACGCGTTCCCGATCATCGGGGGAGTGGAGAAGGAATCATGAGCGCGATCGGAGCGGTTCCCACCCGCGGATTCGGGCGAGAGCGTGCCGCGATCCGAATCGGCAGGGCGTTGGTCTCCTGGGGCGAGCGGCGCGAGCGGCTCGAGGCGGAGCGCCAGGCGCTCTACCGTCGTCAGGCTGCCGCCGAGGAGCAGACCACGGTGCGGGTGGCTGCGGTACGGGGACAGCTGCTCCCGTGAGCCGCGGCCGGGTCAGTCAGTCGGCGTCGTCGTCCGGCTGAGAAACCGTGGCGGTGTCCTCGTCCGGGTGATACCGGATGACCGTTCCGTCGTCCAGCTCAACCACGGGCTTGCCTTCGAGCCAGGTCAGCGTCCAGCGCCACGTGGAGGCGTCGACGTCGAGCGCCTCGAGCTCGTCCTCGACGGCTCGCACTGCAGACACGACGACGGAGGGCAACCGCTCGGGTGCTGTTCCGCCGACGGGCCAACGGGTGCCGAGCTGCATGGTCAGGCGTCCTGGGGACGCAGTCGGTAGACGACCACCTCTGAGGCGTCTGCGATCTCGTCGTAGAAGCCGCGGGCATCCGAGTCCTCGGGCTTCGCGAGCCACTGCACGACGCGGATGCCCGAGCCGGCACCCAGATCGGCCACGGCTTCGATGAGCGTGCGTCCGTAGCCCTGCTCCCTGTGCTCCTCGAGCACGAACAGGTCGTCGATGTGCAGCGCGCGGTCTCCCTCGAGCGGACGCGGCACATCGTGGAAGTGCACGAGGCCGACCAGGGCGCCTTCGTCGTCGACGGCGACCAGTCCGCGCTCGCTGTGGGCGGCATCCGTCAGCCAGCTCCACACCAGAAGGGCACCCTGGTCGGTGAGCTGGCGTCCGTAGAACGCGGCGTAATCCTCGTAAAGGGCGAGCCAGGAGAAGAAGTCTCCTTCTCCTGGTTCGCGGATCGTGATTCCCATTCAGTCCCCCTCTGGGCGCGCCGTCGCGGTAGGCGCGAGACGTGTCTACAACCTATTGTCAGGAGGAACGGCGCGCATCAACCATTTCTACGCGGCCGACTCGTCCGCGAGCTCGACGTCGACCGTCAACTCGGCGCCCGGGACGAACTCGAGTTCGGCGATCCGTCCGACGGCGCGGATGTCTGCACCGGCCTGCTCGATGGCCCTCAGCTCCTCGTCGGGAGCCGTGATGACCGCGCGGGCGACCGGTGCCTTCTGCGAAGCCTTCGCAGCGGTCTTGGCCCCGCGGATGCCGGTCAGCACGCCCGACGTCGCCTTGAGCACGTGCGGTGTCGCCTCGCTCGCCGCGGCCCGCACCTCGTCGGAGGACGGCCACTGCGCGGCGTGCACCGAGCCGGCCTGGAACCAGGACCAGGCCTCCTCCGTGGCGAACGGGATGAACGGGGCGAACAGCCGAAGCATCGTGGACAGCGCGAGGCGCAGGGCGGCCACGGCCGAACCGGCGCCCGGCCCTTCGCTGTACGCGCGCTCCTTGACGAGCTCCAGGTAGTCGTCGCAGAACGCCCAGAAGAACGACTCGGTCACCTCGAGCGCCTTCGCGTGGTCGTAGTCGTCGAGCGCCTTGGTGGCCTCGGCGACGACGTCGGCGAGCCCGGCGAGCATGCTGCGATCGAGGGACTCCGTCACGGTCGAGTCGCCCTCAGGGAAGCCGAGGATGAACTTCGCCGCGTTCAGCACCTTGATGGCCAGGCGCCTGCCGATCTTGATCTGCGTCGGGTTCTGCGGATCGAAGGCAGAGTCGGTCCCGAGCCGGCTCGACGCGGCCCAGTAGCGCACGGAGTCGGAGCCGTGCTGCTCGAGAATGTCCGCGGGCGTCACCACGTTGCCCTTCGATTTCGACATCTTCTTGCGGTCGGGGTCGACGATGAAGCCGGAGAGAGCGGCGTGCTTCCACGGCGCGACACCCTCCTCCAGCTGCGCGCGCAGCAGGGTGGAGAACAGCCAGGTGCGGATGATGTCCTGGCCCTGAGGACGAAGGTCGTAGGGGAAAACGGACTCGAACAGCTCGGGGTCGCGTTCCCAGCCGCCCACGATCTGGGGCGTGAGCGACGACGTCGCCCACGTGTCGAGGATGTCCACCTCGCCGACGAAGCCGCCGGGCGCGCCGCGCTGCGACTCCTCGAATCCCGGCGCGGTGTCGATCGTCGGGTCGACGGGAAGCTGGTCGCGTGCAGGCAGGATCGGATGGTCGAAGTCGGTCTCGCCATCCTCGTTCACCGGGTACCAGACCGGGATCGGCACGCCGAAGAACCGCTGGCGCGAGACGAGCCAGTCGCCGGAGAGCCCGCCGATCCAGTTCTCGTAGCGCACGCGCATGAAGTCCGGGTGCCAGTCGATCTCGCGCCCGAGTTCGATGAGCCGCTCGGAGAGCCTCTTATCGCGGGCCCCGTTCGTGAGGTACCACTGGCGCGTCGAAACGATCTCGAGCGGCCGGTCGCCCTTCTCGTAGAACTTGACGGAATGCGTGATCGGCTTCGGATCCTCCAGCAGGTCGCCGGATGCCTTGAGCAGTTCGACCATCGCCTGCTTCGCCGAGAAGACGGTCTTGCCCGCCAGCTGGGCATAGGCATCCTTCGCCTGCTGGCTGGAGATCGCCTCCGGCGGGTCGGGGAGCACGCGGCCGTCGAAGCCGATGATCGGGCGCGTCGGCAGGTCGAGTTCACGCCACCACGTGACGTCCGTGATGTCGCCGAAGGTGCAGACCATCGCGATGCCGGTTCCCTTGTCGGGCTCGGCGAGATGGTGGGCGAGCACCGGGACCTCGACGCCGAACACCGGCGTGCGCACCGTCTTGCCGAAGAGCGGCTTGTAGCGCTCGTCGCTCGGATGCGCGACCAGGGCGACGCACGCGGCGATGAGTTCGGGACGCGTGGTCGCGATCACCACGGGGCCGTCGTCGCCGTGGAACGAGATGGTGTGAAACGCGCCGGGCTGGTCGCGGTCCTCGAGCTCTGCCTGGGCGACGGCGCTGCGGAAGGTGATGTCCCAGAGCGTCGGCGCCATCGCCTGGTACGCCTCGCCGCGCTCGACGTTGCGCAGGAAGGCGAGCTGCGAGACGAACATCGACTCGTCGCCGATCGTGCGGTACGTCTGGTTCCAGTCGACGGAGAGACCCAGCTTGCGCCAGACGGCCTCGAAGTGCTTCTCGTCTTCGACGGTGAGCTTCGCGCACAGTTCGATGAAGTTGCGGCGCGAGATCGGCTTCTGGTCGGCTGCCCGCGAACTCTTGTTGTCTCCACCCTCGTACGGCGGCACGAAGTCCGGGTCGTAGGGCAGCGACGGGTCGCAGCGCACCCCGTAGTAGTTCTGCACCCGGCGCTCGGTGGGCAGCCCATTGTCGTCCCAGCCCATCGGGTAGAAGACGTGCTTGCCGAGCATGCGCTGGTACCGAGCAGCGATGTCCGTGTGCGTGTAGCTGAAGACGTGCCCGATGTGCAGCGAGCCGGACGCGGTCGGCGGCGGCGTGTCGACGGAGTAGATCCCGGACCGGCCTGCGGCCAGGGCGGCATCCCGGTCGAAGTGATACGTGCGTGAGGCGCGCCAGCGTTCGTCCCACACCTGCTCGAGGCCCTCGAGCGCCGGCTTGTCGGGGATCCTGCCGAAGGCGGTCGTGGCGGATGCGTCGTGCGCGGCGTCGGTCATGGCGGATCTCCGTGGTCGTTATGTGCGGCACCGTGTCAACTGGTGCCTGAGTGTGGGATTCCCGCCATTCTACTTGTCGGCGCGGTCGACTCCTGAAAGGAGCTAGTGCGCCGCCGGCACCGCGTCCCGTTCGGACTCCAGCACGTCCTCCGCGTCGGCGAGTCCCTCCCGGCGGCGCCGAGCGATGGATGCCGCTGCCACCGCCGCCACTAGGGTGATCGCCGACAGCACGCCGAGCACGATGCCCGGATGCCACCACGCGTTGTGCGTCGCGGCACCCAGTGCCTCGGTCAGGATCGGGATCAGGCCGGAGAGCGCGGCGGCCACGGCGTATGCGATCGACAGCGCGCTGTACCGGATGGACTGGCCGAAGATGTCGGCCATCAGCCCACCGAGCCCTGCCCAGCTCAGCGTCGGGAAGATACCGCCGACGATCATCGTGCCGACCAGGATCGGGAAGGTCGCGAACTGCAGCAGGAAGTACATCGGGAACGCGATGAGGAGCGTGGTGAGCGCGCCGATCCACACCACGCGCGCCGAGCCGATGCGGGTGGCGAGAACGCCGAAGAGCGGGATCGTCACGAGCTGCAGCAGGCTGCCGATCGTGGTGGCGATGAACAACTGGGTGTAATCGAAGTGCAGCGCGGTGACGCCGTAGCTGATGGTGTACGTGTTCATCAGCGAGTACGACCCGATGCCGAGCAGGGCGGCGCCGATGGCGACCACCAGAGCCACGGGCTGGCGCCGGAACACGTCGAGCACGGGCATCCGGGTGCGTCGCTTCTCCTGCACGAGGTGCGAGAAGACCGGGGTCTCGTCGATGGAGAGCCTGAGGTACAGCGAGACCGCCAGCAGCGGGAGCGCGAGCAGGAACGGGATGCGCCAGCCCCAGGCGCCGAGCGCCCCAGGGGACATGTTGAAACTCAGCACGAGGAACAGCACGGCCGTGACGATGGTGCCGATCGGCGAGCCCAGCTGCGGAAGAGCGGCGTAGAAGCCCCGACGTCGCTCGGTGGAATGCTCGACGCCGACCAGGATGGAACCGCCCCACTCGCCGCCGAGCGAGATGCCCTGGATGACCCGCAGCACGACGAGCAGGATCGGTGCCGCGATTCCGATGGTCGCGTAGCCGGGTAGCACGCCGATCAGCGCAGTGGACACGCCCATGATGCCGATCGTCCAGATCAGCGTTGCCCGGCGGCCGAGGCGGTCGCCGAGGTGACCGAAGACGATCGCCCCGATGGGACGGACGAAGTATGAGGTGGCGAGGGTGAGGAACGCCAGCAGGGTTCCGGCGACCTTGTTCTCGGCCGGGAAGAAGACGGCAGCGCTGAACAGAGCACTGAAGTAGCTGAAGACGTAGAAGTCGTACGACTCGAGCGAGGTGCCGACGAGCGAGGCGAGGGTCACCCGCCAGGCGTTGCGGTCGGCGTTGCGTGCTGCGATGGCTGTGGAATCGGTCACGAGCATCCAGCATCCCACGTAGAATGCTTCAACAGGCGTCGATCCGGACATCACCGGGGAGCTCTCGGAAGAACGGCGAAAGCCCACGTGGCTTCGAACCAAGTAGAACCGAGCGGGGCAGGCCCGTCACAGCCGCCGTGAGAGTGGAGCTGGCGCAGCAATGCGCCCGTTCAAGCGGGGTGGTACCGCGGTCCGTGAGGGTCGTCCCGGCGCCGATGATCCTCTCTACCCTGCGAGCATCCATGACCTATCCCCGCGAAACCGCATTCGGCCCCGCTGCCGTCGTCCCTAGCCCTCGCTTTCCGCAGATCGAGGAAGACGTGCTCGCGTTCTGGAAGCGCGACGACACATTCGAGGCATCCATCGACCAGCGCGAGGGCGCACCGGAGTGGGTGTTCTACGACGGACCGCCGTTCGCGAACGGGCTCCCACACTACGGCCACCTGCTCACCGGCTACGCCAAGGATGTCTTCCCGAGGTTCCAGACGATGCGCGGCAAGCAGGTGCACCGCCGGTTCGGCTGGGACACGCATGGCCTGCCGGCCGAGCTGGAAGCCGAACGTCAGCTCGGCATCACCGACAAGAGCCAGATCGAGGAGATGGGCATCGCGGCGTTCAACGCGGCGGCGCGGGCATCCGTTCTGAAGTACACGCGCGAGTGGCGCGAGTACGTCACGCGTCAGGCGCGCTGGGTGGACTTCGACAACGACTACAAGACGCTCGACATCACGTTCATGGAGTCGGTGCTGTGGGCGTTCAAGCAGCTGTACGAGAAAGGGCTCGCCTACGAGGGCTACCGGGTGCTGCCGTACTGCTGGCGCGATCAGACGCCGCTGTCGAACCACGAGCTGCGCATGGACGACGACGTCTACAAGATGCGCCAGGACCAGACCGTCACCGTCACGTTCCCCTTGGTAGGGGAGAAGGCGGAGGCGCTCGGCCTCACCGCCGTGCGAGCCCTCGCGTGGACGACGACGCCGTGGACGCTTCCCACGAACGAGGCGCTCGCGGTGGGGCCGAAGATCGAATACGCGGTCCTTCCCGCCGGACCGAACGGCACACCGGACGCCGAGGTCGAGCGCGAGGGCTCGGCCCAGCGCGGAGACGTCACCGTGCTCGGGGCGGAGTACCTGCTGGCGTTCGACCTGATCGGCTCGTATGCGAAGGACCTCGGCTACGAGAGCGCAGAGGATGCCCGTGCCGCCGTGACGCGCACCGTCACCGGTTCGGAGCTCGCCGGCGTGCAGTACGACCGGCTCTGGGACTACTACGCGGATGCCGAGAAGTACGGCACGCAGAACGCTTGGCAGATCCTCGTCGACGACTACGTCACGACCGAGGAGGGCACCGGCATCGTCCACCAGGCGCCGGCGTACGGCGAGGACGACCAGCGTGTGTGCGCGGCCGCGGGCATCCCCGTCGTCGTCTCCGTCGATGAGGGCGGACGGTTCCTTCCCGAGGTGACCGACGTCGCGGGCCTGCAGGTCTTCGATGCGAACAAGCCGCTCACGCAGGCGCTGAAGGCGATGGGGAGGCTGCTGAGGCAGGCATCCTACGAGCACAGCTACCCGCACTGCTGGCGGTGCCGCAACCCGCTGATCTACAAGGCGGTGTCGAGCTGGTTCGTGCGGGTTCCGGACTTCCGGGATCGCATGGTGGAGCTCAACCAGCAGATCGAGTGGGTCCCGGAGAACGTCAAAGACGGCCAGTTCGGCAAGTGGCTCTCCGGAGCACGAGACTGGTCGGTGAGTCGCAACAGGTACTTCGGTTCGCCCATCCCGGTGTGGAAGAGCGATGACCCCGCGTATCCGCGGATCGACGTCTACGGATCGCTCGCGGACCTGGAGCGCGACTTCGGACGGCTGCCACTGAACGCGGACGGAGAGCCGGACCTTCACCGCCCGTACATCGACGAACTGACCCGACCGAACCCGGACGACCCGACGGGGCGCTCGAGGATGCGCCGCATCCCCGACGTGTTCGACGTGTGGTTCGACTCCGGCTCGATGCCGTACGCGCAGGTGCACTATCCGTTCGAGAACCAGGACTGGTTCCAGGCGCACAACCCTGCGGACTTCATCGTCGAGTACATCGGGCAGACCCGCGGCTGGTTCTACCTGATGCACGTTCTCAGCACTGCGCTGTTCGATCGCCCGGCGTTCAAGCAGGTCGGAAGCCACGGCATCGTGCTCGGCAGCGACGGGCAGAAGATGTCGAAGTCGCTGCGCAACTACCCCGACGTCGCCGAGGTCTTCGACCGCGACGGGTCGGACGCGATGCGCTGGTTCCTCATGTCATCGTCCGTGCTGCGCGGCGGCAATCTCGTCGTGACGGAGGAGGGCATCAGGCAGGGCGTGCGCGAGGCGCTTCTGCCGCTGTGGAGCACCTGGTACTTCTTCTCGCTGTACGCCAACGCCTGTGGCTATGAGGCGAGCTGGCGCACCGACTCGTCCGACGTGCTCGACCGATACCTGCTCGCCAAGACGCGGGAGCTGGTGGATGCCGTCACCCGCGACCTCGAGAACTTCGACTCGACGCTCGCGGCGGCCAAGATCCGCGACTTCGCCGACGTGCTCACGAACTGGTACGTGCGCCGCTCCCGCGACAGGTTCTGGGAGGGTGTGACGCCGGACGGCGGCAACGCCGAGGCGTTCGACACGTTGTACACGGTGCTCGAGGCGCTGACCCGAGTCGCAGCTCCGCTGCTGCCGCTCGTCACCGAGCGGATCTGGAAGGGTCTCACCGGCGGCCGGAGCGTGCACCTCACCGACTGGCCGGAGGCCTCCGCGTTCCCCGCGGATGAGGCACTTGTGACCGCGATGGACCGGGTGCGGCAGGTGAGCTCCGTCGCGCTGTCGCTGCGCAAAGCCGCGGGTCTGCGCGTTCGACTTCCCCTGGCCGAGCTGACCGTCGTGACGGATGCTGCCGGAACGCTCGAGCCGTTCGATGCCATCTTGCGTGATGAGCTCAACGTGAAGCGCGTGCGGCTCGTCGAGCTCACCGAGCACAGCCCTGCGGAGTACGGCGTGAGCAAGCGCCTCACGGTGAACGCGCGTGCGGCGGGCCCGCGGCTCGGCAAGAGTGTGCAGACGGCGATCCGGGCCGCACGGGAGGGCGACTGGACCGAGGACGGCGGTGTCGTCACGGCCGGTGGAATCCCGCTGCAGGACGGCGAGTACGAGCTCGTGCTCGAGACGACGGATGCCGTCGACACGGGCCGCGCTCTCGCGCTGCTTCCCGGCGCGGGGTTCGTGCTGCTCGACACGACGACCGACGAGGCGCTCGAGGCCGAGGGGCTGGCCAGGGATGCCGTGCGCGTCGTCCAGGAGAGCCGCAAGCAGGCGGGTCTCGACGTGAGCGACCGGATCCGGCTGCGGCTCGTGCTCGACGCCGCTGGAGCGGACGCCGTGCGCACGCACGCCGAACTGGTGAGCGCCGAGACGCTCGCACTCGAGCTGGACGTCGACGTGGACGACGCGGTGGCCGAGGCGCCGGGGTCGACCCCGGTCGGCGCGGGGTCCGCGTTGCTGGTGAGCTTGGAGAAGGTTCAGTGACAGATCTCACGGACGACGAGTACCGGGAGGCGGCCGACGCGGTCTACGAGACGCTTCTCAGCCGGCTGGGCGAGGGAAGCCCTCGCCCGCGGCTCGCGCCGACGAGGCGGGCCGTTGAGCTGCTGGGGGATCCGCAGCGTGCCTACCCGATCATCCACATCACGGGAACCAACGGCAAGACGTCGACGAGCCGCATCATCGAGAGCATCCTTCGGGCTTACGGCCTGCGGGTCGGGCTGTTCACCAGCCCGCACCTGCTGCGCTTCAACGAACGGTTCATGATCGACGGCGAGCCGATCAGCGACGAGGCGCTTGCACGCAACTGGGACGACGTCGCGCCGTACGTGCAGATGGCGGACGCCGAGCTGGTCGAACAGGGCGAGCAGCGCCTCACCTTCTTCGAGGTGATCACCGTGCTCGCGTTCGCCTGCTTCGCCGACGCTCCGGTCGACGTCGCGGTGATCGAGGTCGGGATGGGCGGCGAGTGGGACTCGACGAACGTCGGCGACGGTCAGGTGGCAGTGTTCACGCCGATTTCGCTGGACCACACCGACCGGCTCGGTTCGACGATCGCGGAGATCGCCCGCACGAAGAGCGGAATCATCAAGCCGTCGGCGACCGTGGTGAGCGCCGCTCAGGTGGAGGATGCCACGCGCGAGCTGGTGCGTGCCGCCGAGTTGCGCGAGGCATCCATCGCCTTCCAACCGGTCGACTTCGACGTGCAGGACGACGCGGTCGCCGTTGGCGGCCAGCTGGTCACGATCAGGGGTCGCGCCGGCACATACCCCGACCTGTTCCTACCGCTGTACGGCGCGCACCAGGCACAGAATGCAGCGGTGGCGGTGGCCGCGGTCGAGACGTTCCTCGGCGACGGCGGCGAACCTTTGCGCGGCCCGCTGCTCGAGGAGGCGTTCGCCACCGTCACCTCGCCGGGCAGGCTGCAGCTGATCGGCACTGAGCCCACCGTGCTGGTGGATGCCGCCCACAATCCGGCGGGCGCGCTCACCCTGGCGAGAGCGCTGCCGGAGTTCTTCGACTTCGACGAGATCGCGTTCGTGCTGGGCATCCTGCGCGACAAGGATGCTCACGGCATCGTCGACGCGCTCGCCCCGCTCGCCGCGCGGATCTTCGTGACGCAGTCGCACTCGGAGCGCTCCACCTCGTCGTCCGAGCTCGCCGACCATGTCGAGGAGTGGACGCACGAGCACGCCGAGGCGCACCACGACCTCGGCGACGCGATCGAGGCGGCCAGGCAGTGGGCGGCATCCGATCCGCGCCGCGCGGTCGTGGTCACCGGCTCCATCGCCCTGATCGGCGAGGCCCTGGGATTGGCCCAGGAGCGCGACTGGAAGGCCGCATCCGAATGAGCGGCGTCCACGTTCCGCCCACGACGGAGGACAGGCGATGACCGGGAGCACGCCGGCACGCACACGTCGCCCGCGGCGGGAGCGCTCGGCCCAGGAGAGCCTCGGCTCGATCGTGCTCGGCTTCGAGCTGGTCGTGGTCTTTCTCGGCGCGCTCGTCGTCTTCGGCCTGCACGCCCTGCCTCCCGTGCAGGCGCTCGGCGGGGGAGCAGTCTTCATCGTGCTCATGCTCGTGGCGATCCTGCTGCTGAGGTTCCGTGTCGGCTACTGGCTCGGCTGGCTCATCCAGCTCGGGGTCATCGCCTCCGGATTCCTCGTCGGCATGCTCTTCATCGTCGGCGTCATCTTCACCGCCATCTGGGCGTACGCCATGATCGCTGGCGCACGCCTCGATCGGCGCAGCGCGGCGTTCCGCGCATCCCAGTCAGAACAGACCGAACCCACCGAACAGGAGAACGAATGACCACCATCGAAGAGACCCTCGTGCTCGTCAAGCCCGACGGCGTCGCCCGTGGACTGACCGGCGAGATCCTGAGAAGGATCGAAGCGAAGGGTTACGCGCTCGTCGACATCAAACTGGTGGAAGCGGACCGCGAGCTGCTGGCGCAGCACTACGCGGAGCACCACGGCAAGCCGTTCTACGAGCCGCTGGTGGAGTTCATGGAGTCCGGACCGATCGTCGCCATCCGTGTCGCGGGCAACCGGGTGATCGAGGGATTCCGTTCGCTGGCGGGAGCGACCGACCCCACGAGCGCCGCGCCGGGAACGATCCGGGGCGACCTGGCTCGCGACTGGGGCCTCCCGGTGCAGCAGAACCTCGTGCATGGCTCGGATTCCCCGGAGAGCAGCGCTCGCGAGCTCGCTCTTTGGTTCTGAGATCCGAGCCACCGGGAGTACGGAGCCGCAAGACAACTCAGCGGAAGGCGTTCGGGATCCACTGCACCTGGATCTGCGCGAACACCGCGACGATCACGTAGCTGATGAACGTGATGAGCGGAATCCAGGTGTAGGCGGCGGCGAAGAAGTCGCGTACCCGCGCGTTGGTCGGGATGTTCCCCTCTTTGAGGTTGTAGAACGTCACGGCCCAGAACGTAGGGATGGTCACAGTCCACGTGATCATGCAGTACGGGCACAGCACGTACAGGTCGTACAAGCTCGAGTAGATCAGGAAGATCACGAGCACGATCGCACCGAGCACGCCGAGGTTGAAGAGCATCCAGAACCAGCGGCGAAAACGAGCTCCGGCGAGGATGGCGACCCCGACCGCGATCGGTGCCGCCCAGCACGCGACGCCGATGATCGGGTTCGGGAAACCGAGCACAGAACCCTGCCACGAGTCGAGGTTCTTGCCGCACCCGACAAGCGGGTTGATGTTGCAGGTCAGCTGAGCGCTCGGATGTTCCAGCAGCGTGAACTTGTCCAGCGTGAGCGCGAAGGCGGCGAACCACCCGATGACGCCGGCGACGATGAGAAAGATCGCAAGCCCGATGGGCCGCTTGGTTTCGGTGGGGGAGTCGAGCGACACCATCGCATTATGGCAGAGCGACACGCGAGCCCTTCCCGGCCCTGAACGGGGCTCCACGGTCGCCGTGCGATAATGGCAGGCAGCCGTCCGGACGCCGTCCGGGCGGAGATGAAGAAGCTTTTCCGAGCACCGCTGAAAGGTCGGATGCCCGGGGGTCCGGCCGCGCGCGACCGGACGAGAAGACAGTGCAGACCACGTGAGAGACAGGGACGGGCGAACGAAGACGAGTGCAGCGGACAGCGCGCCACGAAGCGCAGCATCCATCGCGCACCCCTTCGCACGCCGAACCGAGGATTGGCGGACGAGCGCCCTAGGTGTCGCCCGCATGAGTACAGCCGTACCCGGCGCGCGCGTGCGCCGTGCGGTCGAGGAGTGCACCAGCGATGGTGGAGAACGATCAGAATGCATGGGATGAGTCGGGAGCACGGAACGCGGAAGGCGGTCAGCAGCGCAGGCGCAGCCGCTTCTTCGGCGGTCGTCGCGTAGGCCGCAAGGCCGAGCAGCCGGCTCCCACGGCCGATTCGGCCGCTCCGGTTCCGACGCCGCCCGACGCGCCTCCGGTGCCCGCGGCCGAGCAGCGGGCGCCTCAGCAGGAGGCGGAGCGGACCGCCGAACAGCAGACCACAGAGGTCGACGAGCAGACGGCGGCGGCACCCGCTTCCGGGGACACGGCGCAGGATGCTCGCGCATCCGAAGCCACCGCGCACGCGGCCCAGGCGCCCGGGCTGCCGAGCACCGCGCTCCTGTTCCAGGCGCCGCCGGTGCTTCCGCCGCTGCCGGCCGCCGAGCAGGACGAGGAGCAGGAGCGCGAGGAGGTCTCGACCTCACGGCGTCGCACCCGCCGCCGCGGAGCATCCGGTGAGGGTGCCGAGGAGGGTGGCAAGCGGCAGCGCGAGCCCGAGCTGATCACCGAGCCGCAGAAGGTGAAGGGATCGACCCGCCTCGAGGCCAAGAAGCAGCGCCGCCGCGACGGCCGCGACGCCGGCCGCCGGCGCCCGGTCATCACCGAGGCCGAGTTCCTCGCGCGTCGGGAGGCCGTCGATCGCCAGATGGTCGTGCGGTCCAAGGGCGGCCGTATCCAGATCGGCGTGCTCGAAGACGGCGTGCTCGTCGAGCACTACGTCGCGCGCTCCCAGGAGGCGTCGCTGATCGGCAACGTCTATTTGGGTCGGGTGCAGAACGTGCTGCCCAGCATGGAGGCGGCGTTCGTCGATATCGGCCGCGGTCGCAACGCCGTGCTGTACTCCGGTGAGGTCGACTGGGACGCCGCAGAGACCGGCAACCAGCCGCGCCGCATCGAACTCGCGCTCAAGCCGGGCGACAAGGTGCTCGTGCAGGTCACGAAGGACCCGGTCGGACACAAGGGCGCCAGGCTGACGAGCCAGGTCAGCCTGCCCGGGCGCTACCTCGTGTACGTACCGAACGGCTCGATGAACGGCATCAGCCGAAAGCTGCCCGACACCGAGCGGGCCAGGCTCAAGAAGATCCTGAAGGAGGTGCTCCCGGAGAACACCGGCGTCATCGTGCGCACGGCCGCCGAGGGTGCCACGCAGGAGCAGCTCACCGTCGACGTCAATCGACTCACGTCGCAGTGGGCGGACATCTCGAAGCAGACCGAGACGGTCCAGGCGCCTGCTCTGCTGCACAGCGAGCCCGACCTGCTGATCAAGATCGTTCGGGATGTTTTCAACGAGGACTTCCAGAAGCTGATCATCGCGGGCGATGACGCGCGTCAGACGATCGAGAACTACCTGCGGCAGGTCGCCCCCGACCTGCTCGACCGCGTCCAGCCCTACGAGGGATCGCGCGACGCGTTCGACGAGTTCCGCATCACCGAGCAGATCGAGAAGGCCCTCGACCGCAAGGTCTGGCTGCCCTCCGGCGGTTCGCTCGTCATCGACCGCACAGAGGCGATGACCGTGATCGACGTTAACACCGGCAAGTTCGTGGGGTCGGGCGGCAACCTCGAAGAGACCGTCACGAAGAACAACCTCGAGGCGGCAGAGGAGATCGTGCGGCAGCTGCGGCTGCGCGACATCGGAGGCATCATCGTCGTCGACTTCATCGACATGGTGCTGGAGTCGAACCGCGACCTCGTGCTGCGCCGCCTCGTCGAATGCCTCAGCAGGGACCGCACGAAGCACCAGGTGGCCGAGGTCACCTCGCTCGGACTCGTGCAGATGACGCGCAAGAAGCTCGGCCTCGGCCTGCTCGAGACGTTCAGCGAACCCTGCGAGGTCTGCGCCGGACGGGGTGTGATCGTGCACCACGACCCGGTCACCAGGCACCGTGCCCCGCAGCCGCCGGAGCGTCGTCGCGGCGGCAAGAACGGTGGCTCGTCGTCGGCTCCGTCGAACGGCAACGGCGGCTCCAACACGCACGTGGGCACCCACGCCATCACCGACGACGCGAAGAACGCGCTCGCTCAGATCGCGGCAAGCACGCTCCACACGCATCAGGACGGATCGACGGATGCTCCGGCCACCGCCACCGAGTCCGCCGCCGTCGTGCTCGCTGCCGTGCAGACCCAGTCGGCCCCGAACCCCGCCGCGCAGGGCGAGGAGGAGCGAGACACCGACGGGCCGAAGCACGCGGCAATGTCGGAGGCATCCGAGTACGGCGACGTGCAGGGGGAGAAGCAGGATGCCCCGCGTGGGCGGCGCGGCAACCGCGGCCGCGGTTCCCGTCGCGGCTCCGACGGTGCAGCATCCGAAGCATCGGCGGAGACGACGCCAGAGGTGACCGCTGAAGCCGAGGCGGAAGGAGCCTTGTCGATCCTGGACATCCCGGTCGCGGCGCACACGGAGCAGAAGCCGCGAGTGGATCGTGTGCAGGCGCAGGAGATCCTGGGTTCCGTGCTCGACGCGCTCCCGGAGCCGAAGCAGCCGGGCCAGGGACGCTCTCGCCGTCGCGTGACGACCGCTGGACTGACCGGCGGCGCTGTGGCACCCAGGAACGACGACTCGCAGGCGAGCTGACCGGGAGGACGCCCGGAGGGAGCACGGTCGGCTCGATCCGGTCAGCGCCGGTGGTGATGCGATCGAGCGCCCCTCCGGCGCTCCGCCTGGGTGACGCGCAGACCGCTGGCTCTGAGGCGAACGACGAGCTCCCGGTTCGATACACGTAACGCCCCGGCGCGCACCAGTTCGGCGTGACGCTCCGCAGGAACGTCGTAGTGATCCAGGTCGAACGCGCGCTCCGGCACGCCGTTCGTTCGGGCGAAGCCGTGCAGTTCGTCCAGCGAGGCGTCGCTGACGAGATGCGACCAGAGTGTGCCGTGATTCGGCCACATCGGAGTGTCGATCAGGATCGCCATGCCGGCGAGTCTACGGCGGCGTCCGGTTTGAGCGGCTTTCCGGCGTCTGGTAAGCTCGACCGTTGGTGCGTGTCGACTTATCGCGGCCAGCACCCTTTCGTTTTCTGGCTCGAACCCTTCTCCCACTTGGGGGCGTGACCAGCGAAAATCAACGTCAGTCTGGGGCTCTATCCGCCCCTCATCAGATAGGTACGAGTAGTGGTTTACGCAGTTGTGCGCGCCGGCGGTCGGCAGGAGAAGGTCGAGGTCGGCACCATCGTGACGATGGACCGCGTCAAGGCAGGCGAGAACGGCACGATCGAGTTGCCGGCAGTTCTCCTCGTCGATGGTGACACGATCACCAGCGATGCCGAGTCGCTGGCCAAGGTGAAGGTCACCGCCGAGGTCCTCGGCGACCTCCGCGGCCCGAAGATCGTGATTCAGAAGTTCAAGAACAAGACCGGTTACAAGAAGCGCCAGGGCCACCGCCAGGAGCTCACGCGCGTCAAGGTCACCGGCATCAAGTAAGCGCGAGGAGAGACACTCATGGCACACAAAAAGGGAGCGAGCTCCACTCGCAACGGCCGCGACTCGAACGCGCAGCGCCTCGGCGTCAAGCGCTTCGGCGGTCAGGTCGTGAACGCGGGCGAGATCATCGTCCGTCAGCGCGGCACGCACTTCCACCCCGGCGCTAACGTCGGCCGCGGAGGGGACGACACGCTCTTCGCCCTCGAGCCGGGCGCTGTCGAGTTCGGCAGCAAGGGTGGCCGCAAGGTCGTCAACGTGGTGGCGGTCGACTGACGACTGAGGTGAGAGCAGAGCGCGCTTGCGAGCTTTGCCGAACCGATGGAGTCAGTTGGAGCGCGAAGCGCGAACACTGACGACGCACCTTCCTGTGACGAACACAGCCGATGGGCGGGCCTCGTGCCCGCCCATCCGTGTTTGCACGGCCCTCCCGTTCGGCGACGAACGGACATCCCACCCCACGAAGGCCCGCATGCGGGCGAGAGGAGCATCATGGCGACGTTCGTCGACACCGTGACGCTGCACTTGCGAGCGGGCCACGGCGGCAACGGCTGCGTCTCGGTGCGCCGGGAGAAGTTCAAGCCGCTCGCCGGCCCCGACGGGGGCAACGGCGGCCACGGCGGCGACATCGCCCTTGTCACCGACCCCGGCGTCACCACGCTGCTCGCGTACCACAGGCATCCTCACCGCTCGTCCGAGAACGGCGGCTTCGGCATGGGGGACAACCGCAGCGGGGCATCCGGCGCCGACCTCGAACTCCCCGTGCCGGTGGGCACCGTGGTCAAGGATGCCTCAGGCGAGCTTCTCGTCGACCTCGACCAGCCGGGCATGCGTTACGTCGTCGCGCCCGGCGGGCTCGGTGGGCTGGGCAACGCCGCCCTCGCCTCGCCCAAGCGCAAGGCACCCGGATTCGCTCTGCTCGGCACTCCCGGGTGGGAGGGCGACGTCGTCCTCGAACTGAAGACGGTCGCAGACGTCGCGCTCGTCGGCTTCCCGTCAGCGGGCAAGTCGAGCCTCGTCGCAGCGCTGTCGGCTGCCAAGCCGAAGATCGCGGACTACCCGTTCACCACATTGCACCCGAACCTCGGTGTCGTGCAGGCGGGCGACGTGCGCTACACGATCGCCGACGTGCCCGGCCTCATCGAGGGCGCGAGCGAAGGCAAGGGCCTCGGTTTGGAGTTCCTGCGGCACGTCGAGCGCTGCAGCGCGCTGCTGCACGTGCTCGACTGCGCCACGCTGGAGCCCGGCCGTGACCCGATCAGCGACCTCGACATCATCCTCAGTGAGCTTGCTGCGTATCCCGTTCCGGACGGGCAGGTTCCACTGCTCGAGCGGCCGCAGCTCATCGCGCTCAACAAGATCGACGTTCCGGATGCCGCCGAGCTCGCCGAGTTCGTGCGTGGCGACCTCGAGGCACGTGGCTATCGCGTGTTCGCGATCTCCACGGTGAGCCACCAGGGCCTGCGGGCGTTGTCGTTCGCCCTCGCGGAGGTGGTCGAGGACGCCAGGAAAGACGCGGCCGCGATCGCCGAGGTCAAGCCGCGCATCGTCATGCGCCCACGCGCCGTCGACGAGGCGGGATTCACGGTGCGCGTCGAGGGCGGTTCGGAGGGACCGGTGTACCGCATCATCGGCGCCAAGCCGGAACGCTGGGTGGCCCAGACCGACTTCGCCAACGATGAGGCCGTCGGATTCCTTGCGGATCGGCTGGCCAAGCTCGGCGTCGAAGACGAGCTCGTGAAGGCAGGAGCGGTCGCGGGCGCCACCGTAGTGATCGGGGCACACAACGGGGTGGTGTTCGACTGGGAGCCCACGCTCACCTCGACCGCCGAGCTGGTGACTTCCCCACGCGGAACGGATGCCCGCCTCGACCCGAACCACCGCCCCACCCGCGGTCAGCGCCGCGAGGAGTACCACGAGCGCATGGATGCGAAGGCCGAGGCCCGCGCGGAGCTGCTGCGCGAACGGGAGGCCGGGCTCTGGCGCGACGACGAGGAGGACGCGTAACCCGATGGTGATCACGGATCGATCGCTGGTGCCCGCCGCGAGGCGCATCGTGGTGAAGGTGGGATCCTCGTCGATCAGCGGCGAGAACGCGCACCAGATCGGTCCGCTCGTCGACGCTCTCGCCGCAGCACATGGTCGAGGAGTCCAGGTCGTGCTGGTGTCGTCCGGCGCGATCGCCACCGGCATCCCGTACCTGGCGCTGAACGGGCGACCGAACGATCTCGCCACGCAACAGGCCGCTGCGGCCGTCGGCCAGAACGTGCTGATCTACCGGTACCAGGACAGCCTGGACCGCTACGACATCGTCGCCGGCCAGGTGCTGCTCACCGCGGGTGATCTGGAGAACCCGACCCACCGCTCGAACGCACGACGCGCGATGGAGCGGCTGCTCGATCTGCGCATTCTGCCCATCGTGAACGAGAACGACACGGTGGCGACGCACGAGATCCGGTTCGGCGACAACGACCGGTTGGCCGCTCTGGTCGCGACCCTGATCGGTGCCGACCTGCTCGTGCTGCTCTCCGACGTCGACGCGCTCTACACGAGGCCCCCGCACGAGCCGGGTGCCGAGCCCATCGGCCACGTGGCGGCCGGAGACGAACTTCAGGGCGTCGAGATCGGGGCGACCGGGCTCGCCGGCGTCGGCACCGGGGGAGCGATCACGAAGGTCTCCGCGGCCCGCCACGCCGCCGAGGCGGGAAGCGCCGTGCTGCTGACGTCGACAAGGCTGGTCTCCGCAGCCCTCTCGGGCGAGCCGGTGGGCACCTGGTTCGCGCCGCATGAGCGCGCCGAGCGGATGTCCGCGGCCGACGCGATCCCGGACTGACGACTGAGCCGAGAGCAAAGCGAGCTCGCTCGCTTTGCCGAGGCGATGGAGTCAGTTGAGCGGCGCAGCCGCGAACACTGACGACCACCGCTGCGCTCCCGTCGGCACCGGCCGCTCAGCGGGTAGCCGCCGGATAAACTTGTGCGATGGCCCCCAGCACACTCGAGTCCGTTCCCGTGTCGACGGATGCGCCCTCCTTCACGCGAAAGCTCGAGGACGCGAAAGCGGCGTCGGTGCCGCTCGCGACGGCCACTACGGCGCAGAAGAACGATGCCCTCGAGCGCATCGCGCGGTCGTTGACCGACAACGAGGCGCGGATCATCGAGGCGAACGCAGAAGACCTCGCGCGAGGTCGCGAGAACGGACTCTCGGATGGCCTCCTCGACCGGTTGAAGCTCGACGAGCGGCGCATCGCCGCCCTTGCCGCCGCGGTGCGTGACGTCGTCGCACTGCCCGATCCCGTCGGCACGTCGGTGCGCGGCAGCCGACTGCCGAACGGGGTCTCCATCCAGCAGGTGCGGGTGCCGTTCGGCGTCGTCGGCGCGATCTACGAGGCACGCCCCAATGTCACGGTCGACATCGCCGCTCTCGCTCTGAAGAGCGGCAACGCGGTGGTTCTGCGTGGCGGGCGTGCGGCCGAGTCCAGCAACCGCGTTCTCGTCGAGCTGATCCAAGAGGCGATCGCCGGCGCAGGCATGCCTTCGCACGCGGTGCAGACCGTCGACGAGTTCGGTCGCGATGGTGGCACCCGGCTGATGCAGGCCAGGGGGCTCGTCGACGTGCTCATCCCGCGCGGCAGTGCAGAGCTGATCCGCACGGTCGTCGAGTCGTCCACGGTGCCCGTCATCGAAACCGGCGCAGGCGTCGTGCACATCGTGCTGGACGAGAGCGCGAACGAGAGCTGGGCTGTCGACATCGTGCGCAACGCGAAGGTGCAGCGACCGAGCGTGTGCAACGCGGTGGAGACCGTACTCGTGCACAGCGGTGCGGCATCCCGTCTGCTCCCTCCTGTTCTTCAAGCGTTGCGCGAGGAGGGTGTGACGGTGCACGCGGATGCCCGTGCCCGCGCCATCTTCCCGGACTCGGTGCCGGTGACCGACGAGGATTGGGCGACCGAGCACATGAGCCTCGACGTCTCGGTCGGCGTCGTGGACTCGCTCGACGAAGCGATCGAGCACATCCGCCGCTACTCCACCCAGCACACGGAGTCGATCATCACCGACGACCTGGCGAACGCCGAGCGGTTCCTCGCCGAGGTGGACTCCGCGGTCGTGATGGTGAACGCATCGACCCGGTTCACCGACGGCGGCGAGTTCGGGTTCGGCGCCGAGGTCGGGATCTCCACCCAGAAGCTGCACGCCCGGGGACCCATGGGCCTGCCAGAGCTGACGAGCACGAAGTGGGTCGTGCGCGGCACCGGCCAGGTGCGCGAGTAAGCAGCGGTGCGAGAGCTAAACTGGGGTTCCGGCATTCGCCACGAGAGGAATGAGTCGCATGTCGTTCGCAGCAGCAGTCGTAGCCGAGGCCAGCAAGCCGCCCGTGTTCGGGATGGAGCCGTGGGTGCTCGGCGTCGTCGTGCTGTGCGTGTTCGCGGCTCTGGCCTTCGTGACCTGGACGTACCGTGACGTCGCCAACCGCCACAGCCACAAGGCCGAAGCGGATGCCGCGCAGCACGCGGGCGCACCCGGTGCGTACCACCATGGGGCCGGGCATCCGTCGTCGCAGGACCACTGACCCGCACATCCATGCGGCCGTCAGCCACCACAACACCGACGGGGGAGCGCCGCCGGCGTGTCGGTGTCATGGGCGGCACGTTCGACCCCATCCACCACGGTCACCTAGTCGCGGCGAGCGAGGTGGCGCAGTCCTTCGATCTCGACGAGGTCGTCTTCGTACCCACCGGTGAGCCATGGCAGAAGGGCCATGTGACCGAGGCGGAGCACCGGTATCTGATGACCGTCATCGCTACGGCGTCCAATCCGCGCTTCACCGTGAGCCGGGTGGACATCGATCGAGGCGGCCCGACCTACACCATCGACACGCTCCGCGACCTGCAGGAGTCCCGGCCGGACAGCGACCTCTACTTCATCACCGGGGCCGATGCGATCGCCCAGATCCTCAGCTGGCGGGACGTCGAAGAGCTGTGGAAACTGGCCCATTTCGTCGCTGTGAGTCGACCGGGACATCTGCTGGAAGTGACGGGTTTACCCAACGGAGACGTAAGCTTGTTGGAGGTTCCGGCATTGGCGATCTCGTCGACCGATTGTAGGGACCGTGTCAGCAGGGGGTTCCCTGTCTGGTACCTCGTACCCGATGGAGTTGTTCAGTACATCTCCAAGCATCACCTTTATCGGAGTGTGGCATGACGTCGTGGCCAGACCAGCCGCCACAGACGCGGCGACAGGCTAGAGAGAGTCAGCGCGCCGCGGAGCGCGAACTCGGTTCGGCTTCACCGGAGCAGCAACCGGTACCCGTCTCTCGTCGCGCCGCCACCGTCACGCCAACGACCGCCGGCGAGGTTCCCGACGTCGCCACGCCGTACTCATTCGCATCCGCGCAGCGCGACTCTTCGTCGCAGCAGAACAGCGGGCCGACGGATGCCCCGCCGCTGCGCCCACGCACCCCGCGTTACGAAGACCTCTCGTTCGACACGCTCCTCGCCGCTTCCCATGCTGGAGGTCCGACGGGCGCTGCGTCGGCGGAGGACCAGGCACCGGCAACGGTCGCGTTCGCCACCGACCCAGCGGGCGCGCCGAACCAGGCGTCCGCAGCTCCATTCTCGGCGCAGCCGGCACCGTTGTCGTACGTCCCGTCGCCTCCGGCCTCTTCGACGGGTGCCGCCGGCGCGTCCGATTCGCAGGAGTCGGCGACGCAGACCGCGTCGTCGTTGCCGACGGTATCGCCCGTCGACGGGCACCCGCTCACGCGTCGCGAACTGCGCGCCATGCTGCAGGCGCAGGCCGCGAACCAGGCCGTGCAGTCCGAGACGGCCGCACAGACCGGGTCGCAAGAGTCCGAGTCGGTTCCCCGGGCCGTGCCATCGATGCCCGCGGCGGAGCCGGCAGACGAGACGACGCACCGCGTGATTCCGCCCGCAGTGCCGCTGCGGCCGGACGACGCCGACCCCCGCACACCGATCAGCGCTGTGTCGACACCTGCCGCCGGCCGAGGCACGTCGCCCGTCTCACCGATCGTGATCCCGGACGCATTCGGCGGACAGCCACCTGCGCAGACCGCCGGCGCTCCGGCATCCTCCGGCGCAGCCATTATCGCAACGGAGCCCGCCACGCAGTCGAGCGGTCCTGCGACGGATCCGCAGCTGCGTGCCCGCGGCGCAGGCCACTGGTCGACCATGGACGACGAGAACGCGACCGGTGGCACGCCGCGTTCTGCCGTGTCGACGGGAAGCGTCACCACGGCGAACGCCCTGATCCTGCCGTCGATCCCGTCCGCAGGGCTCTCGACGTCGCCGCTGACGAGCACCGGCGAGGTGATCGTGACCGGCTCGATCGACCTTCCGAAGTCGCTGGGCGCGACGGGACAGCACCCCGACCACTTCGACTCGTCCGACATCGACAGGCTGTTCGAGGAGTCGGATGCCGCGCCGGCGACATCCGGCGTCGCCCCGGTGCGTGCGAGCAAGGCGGTGGCGACGCACACGTCGACCCGCGGCATGATCACTCCGCCGAAGGCACGCGGGAACAAGCTCCCGGTCGTGCTGGCGGTGACGGCGGCCTTCCTCGCGATCGGCGTCGCGGCTCTCCTCGTCGCCGGCTTCGTCTTCCATGCCTTCTGATCCGAGCACGCTCCATTCGCACGCGCCGGATCCGGCCACGTCTGTACAGTTCTCTGCAGGTCGCCTGATCGGCGATCCGCGCTTCCGATTCCACGAGGTGATATCCGTATGACCGCGTCCGCGCTCTCGCGCGAACTGCTCCAACTGGCGGTGGATGCCGCCGACTCCAAGGCGGCGACCGATCTGGTCGCCCTCGACGTATCGGGTCCGCTGCCCCTCGTCGACGTGTTCCTGCTCGCTTCGGGCAACTCCGAGCGCAACGTTATCGCGATCGCCGCAGAGATCGAGGACCGGCTGAACGAGGCCGGAACGAAGACGCTGCGGCGCGAGGGGCGCTCCGAAGGGCGATGGATCCTGCTCGACTTCGGCGACCTCGTCGTGCACGTCTTCCACCAGGAGGACAGGAGCTTCTACTCCCTCGAACGACTGTGGAAGGACTGCCCGACAGTGCCGTTCCAGCTGCCGGTCGCGCGGGAGGCGTGACGCCATCCGATTCGTTCCCGCCGTCTGCGATGTAGTACTCTAATGAGGTTGCTCCGCACGCCGGAGCGGCGAATCACGGGTCTGTGGCGCAGCTGGTAGCGCACCTGCATGGCATGCAGGGGGTCAGGGGTTCGAGTCCCCTCAGATCCACCGTCATTTCGTCTCGATCGGTTGCTCCGGAAGCACCGTGTAGTGCACCGACTGGAAGACGATCTTCCCGTCGACCACGTGGTAAGAGTCCGCGCCGTTCGTGATGACATTGTGCCCGTCGTCCCCGGTCCATTCCAGGAACCCGTAGTCGCCTTCGATGACGGCACGGTTATACGCGTACGCGCCGCCTTGGATGCCCTCCGCGAGCACCGCGGCGGACTGACGGATGCCGCCGTGCCCGCGGTACGTGCCGAAACCTGACAGTAGAACGACGTCTTCGGAGAAGTTGGCCTTGATATCGCCTTCGAGATCACCGGCGAGTCGTCGTTCGAGGTGGTCGTAGATGACCTCGGTCACGGTGCGCATGTCGTCCTCTCCTTGTCGCGCTCGTGTGTGCAGACATGACTCTGCGACCGATCGCGGGCGGATGCGAGGGGTTGCGTCGTAGCCGCTGCGGCGCCGATCGGCTGACTGCGGAAGCCGCGACAACAGCGCGCAACTAACCGTCGCAGCGCTGTTGCCGCGGTACGAGTCTCATCCCTGACGCACCGGCTGCACGAGATCCGTCACCCACTCCGACTGCGGACGGTCGCCGGGAGTCCAATAGACCTCGCGGCAGATGCCGTCCAGCTCGTAGCCGTGATCGCGGGCCCACTCCATGAGCGCGTTCCACGACTCGCCGATGCCGCTGACCTCGCCGCGGTGCACCGTCACCGCTGCCTGCGCGATGCCGGGCAGCGTGACCACGTCGAGGCCGTCGATCGACTCGGTGTCCTCTGGCACCACGAAGCCGGCGGTCACGAGCGCGCCGGTGCCGTCGCCTGACTCGTCGGCCTCGTAGAGAGCGATCGCCGGCCCGAACTCCTGAATTCCGGCGGACTGGATGAGGTCGGCCGACTCAGGGAACATCGGGCCGATGACGGGCGAGACGTTGGCTGGACCGAACCCTGGCGCCTTGCGGGTGAGAGTGGCGACTCGCTGTGCTCCGATGGATCGCACCTCCGCGGTGATCGTTTGTGAACTGGGCATGACTGTTTCTCCTCTTAGTCGCTTGAGGCTCGCGTCGATGCGCCGCAACCGCGTTTCGGCATCCGCGACCGTGGACCGCAGTTCGGTTCGAGCGGATTCCAGCATCCGCTCGACCTCGCTGTCGTCCACGTCGCCCCAGACCACGTGCGAGACCTGCTCGAGCGTGAGTCCGAGGCCCTTCAGCTCCACGATGCGGCTGAGCAGTGTCAGCTGCGTGGCCGCGTACGCGCGGTAACCCGTGATCGCATCGACCCGTGCGGGACGCAGCAGGCCGATCTGGTCGTAGTGGCGCAGCATCCGCACGGACACCCTGCCGATCGACGCGAACTCCCCAATGGTCAACATGACGCCTCCAACGTTGGAGTCTGACACCGTGTGAGGGTCAACGACAGCGTCGAGGACTCTCAGAATCGGTGCAGGCGAGAGCGACGATGAAGGGGACGATCAGCCGAGCGCAGGCCTGATGTCGCGCACGATCGACTCGAGCACGCGCGCGTTGAAGTCGACGCCAAGCTGATTGGGCACCGTCACGAGGATCGTGTCGGCCTCCTGCACGGCGGCATCCTGTGCCAGCTCCTCGGCGATGACGTCCGGCTCCCCGATGTAGCTGCGGCCGAACCGGGCGAGCTCGTCTCCGATGTAGCCGACCTGGTCGTGAGCATCCGCCTGTGCGCGCAGTCCGAAGTAGCGCCGCGTCTCATCGTCGATGATCGGCAGGATGCTCCGCGATACCGAGACCCGCGGGTCACGTTCGTGTCCGGCCCGCCTCCACGTGTCGCGGAAGAGTCTCACCTGCTCGGCCTGCAGCTCGGACAGCGGAACGCCGGTGTCTTCGGTGAGCAGCGTCGAGCTCATCAGATTCATGCCCTGTTCCGCTGTCCATACGGCCGTGGCGCGGCTGCCGGCGCCCCACCAGATGCGCTCGGGCAACGTCTCCGAGCGTGGCTCGATCGCAAGCGGTACTCGCTGGCCGGTCATCTGCGGATTCGAGTAGACCAATCCAGCTCCGGCGATGGCCGCGCGGAAGAGCTCGGTGTGCGAGCGGGCCATGTCGGCATCCGACTGCTCGTCGCCTGGCACGAAACCGAACGACTCGTAGCCCTTGTCGGCGGTCTCGGGGGAGCCTCGGCTGATACCGAGCTGCAGTCTGCCGCCCGAGATGAGATCGGCCGCCGCCGCGGACTCGGCCGCGTACAGCGGATTCTCGTATCGCATGTCGATCACGGCCGTGCCGAGTTCGATGCGCGAGGTGCGCGCTCCCATGGCCGCGAGAAGCGGAAAGGGCGACGCCAGCTGCGGCGCGAAGTGGTGAACGCGCACGAACGCGCCGTCCGCACCGACCTCCTCGGCGGCCACCGCGAGCTCGATGGTCTGCAACAGCGCGTCCGAAGCGCTGCGCACCACTGATCCTTGGGTCGGCGACCAGTGTCCGAAGGAGAGAAAGCCTATGCGTTTCACTGCATCTTCAGCCGACTGCAGGACCCTGCTATTCCCTGGATCAGTACCAGTGCGGGTTCTGGGACATCTCGTGATCGTAGGCGGCACAGGGTGTGCCGTAGCGGCCCGAGATGTACGAGAGGCCCCACCTGATCTGCGTGTTCCCGTTCGTCATCCAGTCGCCGCCCGATGACGACATCTTGCTGGCCGGAAGCGACTGAGGGATGCCGTACGCACCGCTGGAGGAGTTGTAGGCATTCCACCGCCAACCGGACTCCATGTTCCAGAGACTGGTCAGGCATCCCATCTGGTCCTGACCCCAACCGTAGCTTCCGAGGATGCTGCTGGCGTACGACTGCGCGGCGCCGGGCGAGCACCCGCCTGTGCAGGATGCCGAAAGATCGACGTTGCTGTCGCTCCCACCTCCGGTCGATGCGTTCTGGTTCTGTTGATCGCGCTGGATTCCTGCAGCCCGCTGTTGCGCGAGTGCCGCGGCTTGTGCGTTCAAGGTCGCTGCCTGCGCCTGCAGAACCGCTCCCTGCTGTTCCTGGGCGGCCAGCACCGCATCAGCTGCCGCCTTCGCTGCCTGGGCCGCCTTGTACTTCGCATCGGCGTCCTGCTCAAGGCTCGTGCGGATGTCTTCCGCCTGCTTCGCTTGAGTCTGGAGCGAAGTCACCACGTTCTGCTTCTGCTTCGCGTAATTCTGCAACTGCGACATGTGGTCCGTCAGCTGACTCATCGCACCAAGCTGGTCGAGGAGGTTGTCGTTCCCGTCGGTCGGCTTGCCGACGCCGTTTCCGAGCAGCAGCTTCGCGGTGAGACTTCCCCCGCCCGAGATGTAGAGCTGGGACGCGAGCTTGCCGTACTGCGTCTTCGCCTGCGTCGCGGTCTGCTGCGCGGCGGTCGCCTGTTGATTGATGGAGTCGAGCTTCGCGGTCTGAGTGTCGAGGGCGGTCTTGGCCACGGTGTACTCGAACTCTTTCTTGAGTTCGTCAGCGGCAGCAGCCTGAGCCTGCTGTTGAAGCTGGACGATCAGTCCGGCGATCTTGTTGTACTCCGCCTGTGCAGCGGCGGCGTTGGCCTGCGCGGCCTGCACCTCTGCCCAGCTCGGGTAATCGTCCGCGTGGGCGGGCAGGGCGGTCACGAGCGGGATCGCGACCGCGACCGCGGCACCGAGCGCGGCCAAGCGCACTCGCGCCCCGACACGGCGGCGATCGGTCTCTGTCCGGATTGTGCGCACAGCCACGCGTTCCACCATAGGCAGAGGTTGTGCCGATCCCTAGCTATCCCGCGGCATGCCGCAAGCCCGTTCGAGCGGGTTTTCACTCGCTCGAACGGCGCTCCGGGGTTGGAATGACGGGCATTTCACGCGATCGGCGACGCGCATGACGGGGGTGAGTGCTTGACTGACCCGGGTGAGCTCCTTGCAACGTGCGGTGCTGACCGTGGCGATCCTGGCATCCCTCGTCGCGTTCCTCGACGGATCGGTCGTCAACGTCGCCCTGCCGGCGATCGAACGCGAACTGGGCGGCGGACTCGTGCTGCAGCAATGGGTGGTGGACGCCTACCTCATCACGCTCGGTGCGCTGATCCTGCTCGCCGGTTCGCTCTCCGATGCGTTCGGGCGCAAACGCATCCTGATGATCGGATTGTTCGGCTTCGGCGTCGCCTCCATCGCCTGTGCCCTTGCGCCCGACGGCGTCTCGCTCGTCGTGTTCCGCGCGCTGCAGGGCATCGCGGGGGCCCTCCTCGTCCCCAGCTCGCTCGCGATCATCATCCAGGTGTTCAGCGAAGACGACCAGCCGAAGGCGATCGGCCGCTGGACGGCGTGGACGTCGGCCGCCATGCTCGCGGGCCCGCTGCTCGGCGGGCTCTTCGTCGACACGCTGTCGTGGCGCCTCGTGTTCTGGATCAACCCGGTGCCGATCGCCGTGACCGTGATCATCCTGTGGCGGGTGCAGCTCGATCATGAGCACGCTCACGGCCACGTCGACTACCTCGGCGCCGTTCTCGGCGCGCTCGGGCTGGGGGGAGTGGTCTTCGCCCTCATCGAGCAGGGGCAAGTGGGGTGGTCAAACCTTCTGGTGTGGGGGATCGGCGCCATCGGATGCCTGTCACTCGCCGCGTTCACGATCGTGGAGTTGCACTCCCGGCAGCCGATGCTCCCGTTCGTCCTCTTCCGCATCCGCAACTTCGGCGTCGGCAATCTCGCCACGCTCGTCGTCTACGCCGCCCTGTCGCTGGGCACGCTGATCATCGGCATCTATCTGCAGGAGGTCGCCGGGTACAAGGCGACGCTCGCCGGGCTCGCGCTCATCCCCTCCACCGTCGTGATGCTCCTGCTCTCCGGTCGCTTCGGGGCGCTGTCGGGCAAGGTCGGACCCCGGCTGTTCATGGCGATCGGTCCCGTCATCGCGGCCGGCGGGTATGCGCTCATGCTGACCATGGGAACGCACGTGAACTACTGGCTGGAACTGCTTCCCGGCATCCTGGTCTTCGGCCTCGGGCTGTCCATCACCGTTGCACCGCTCACCGCGGCGATTCTCGGCGCCGTGCCACCCGAGCACGCGGGCATCGGCTCAGCCATCAACAACGCTGTCGCCCGCATAGCGGGCCTGATCGCCGTCGCGTGCGCCGGCTTCATCGTCGCCGGGCCGCTCGCAGAGGGAGGACTCCAGCGCGTTCTGCTCGTCTGCGTCGCCCTGCTGCTGATCGGCGGTGTCGTCTCGGCGATCGGCATCCAGAACAAGCATCGCTCGGCCGACATCGCAGTAGACCCGGCGAAAGCACCGCCCAGCGTCGGTCCAAGCGCGTCGGGAACGACGTCGACACCGCAATCGGGCTCCGTGTCGACCTGAGTCACGCCGACAGCACGGGGCCCGCGGCCACCAGGGCGATGACGTCGACGATCGCCGCGGCCATGATGAGTCGCATCAACCAACGCGAGCGCTCTCCACGCAGAGTGAGCAGCACGCCCGCGGCCGCGATCAGGACGGTGATGGTGCAGCCCACAAGCACCAGAACGCCCGCAGCCCCGCTCAGGTCTCCGATCCCGACCGCGCCGACTGCGACGACAACGCCGACCAGAGCGAGAACACCGAACGCGACCAGCCCGCCCACGCGGGCACCGAGCACGTGCGCGAAGCCGCGAACGCCCGTGAGGCGATCCTGCTCCAGGTCGGGGAGCACGTTCGTGACGTGCGCAGCCACGCCCAGCAGGCATCCGGCCGTCACGACCCACCACGCCGGAAGCGCGTGCTCCGTCGAACCGAGGGTGACGATGGCCGGCAGAAGCCCGAAGCTCACGAGATAGGGAACCACCGAGAACACGGTGCGCTTCAGCCAGGCGTTGTAGCTCCATGCGCTGGCGACCGCGATCGCGTGGGTCACGAGCGCCGGCGCACCGAGCGGCACCGTGAGTGCGAGGGTACTGGCGAGAGCGATCCACGCGGCCGTGCCGACCGTTCGACGAGAGACGAGCCCGACCGCGATGGGTTTGTCGGTGCGACTCACCGACCGATCGCGTTCCGCGTCGATCCAGTCGTTCGACCAGCCCACGGAGAGCTGGTCGGCGAGCATCGCCGCGGCAAGGAGCGCAATCCGTGCAGGGGGATACCCGACGGATGCGCCGAGAACTCCCGCGACCACCGTGACCACCAGTGCAGGCCCCGGGTGACAGGCCAGCGCGAGACCGCGGGCGGCTTTCAGCATGGGGACATGGTATGAGGCGTGGCCGCGGCGTAAGAGCTCGGGCAAAGTCGTACTCTTGCGATGGACTGCAAGCTTTTGCGACAATTGCAAGCATGGCTAAAAGACTGGCCGAGGTCGCTCGCAAGGTGGGTGTCAGCGAGGCGACCGTGAGTCGCGTGCTGAACGAGAAGCCCGGGGTGAGCGAGGCCACGCGACAGGCCGTGCTGACGGCCCTCGACGTTCTCGGCTACGAACGACCGACCAAGCTGCGCGGGGAGCGGGCCCGCCTTGTCGGCCTGGTGCTGCCCGAGCTGTCCAACCCGATCTTCCCCGCCTTCGCCGAGGTTGTGGGTGGCGCTCTCGCCCAGAACGGATACACGCCGGTGCTCTGCACGCAGACGGCTGGCGGCATCTCCGAGGCCGACTATGTCGACCTGCTTTTGGAGCAGCACGTCTCCGGAGTCGTGTTCGCCGGCGGCCTGTACACGCAAGAGCTCGGCGCGCACGATCACTACGAGAAGCTGCGAGAGGTGAAGCTGCCCACGGTCCTCGTGAGCGCTCCGGTCGACGGAATCGGTTTTCCCACCGTCTCGTGCGACGACGGCGTCGCCACACAGCTCGCCGTCCGGCACCTGCACCAGCTCGGTCACACCCGCATCGGCTACGTGCTCGGACCGCAGGACCACGTGCCCTCCAAGCGCAAGTACGAGTCCGCAAAGACGGAGACCGCGCGCACAGGGGCCGACCTCGACGACCGCCTCGTCGTGCGCTCGTTGTACTCGCTCGAGGCCGGCCAGGCGGCGGCCGCCAGGCTGCTCGGAACCGGGGTGACCGCTATCGTCTGTGCGAGCGACCCTCTCGCACTCGGCGTGATCCGCGCTGTACGCAGGGCGGGACTCCGCGTGCCCGAAGATGTCTCCGTCGTCGGATACGACGACTCTGCCCTGATGGGATGCGTGGAGCCGCCGCTGACCACGGTGCGCCAGCCGATCGAGCCGATGGGACGCATGGTCATGGAGCTGCTCACGGCACAGATCAGTGGCGTGCGCCCTTCTGTCGATGAGTTCCTCTTCGAGCCGGAACTCGTGGTACGCGCCTCCACCGGTCCGGCTCCGCGTCCTGCCGGTTGAGTAGGCCGCGCAACGGGCGTATCGCACCGTGGGGCTGTAACGCGGTTTGGTTTCGATACGCGACCTACGGTCGCTGCTCAACCAGCGAGATGGCGGTCGCCCCGTGCAATCACGCGCAATCCGATGCAAGTGAATTACTCGATGTTTAGTTCTTGCGTCATTTTGTCGAGATAGCTACTTTGAGGTCTCAAGCCGGCCGAGGATGCGTCCCGTTCGGTGAAGCAACCCGCTCTCGTGCTCCGGCGGTGCCGCCTTTCCGCGGCGAACGCCGCCTACGAAAGGCCCTTCCTTGAACCTGCCCTCCCTCGCCGATGAGGCGCCCGCCGAGCCCACCGGCACGCCCTCGCCGTCGGACGACGATCCGCTTTGGTGGCGCAGCGCGACGATCTATCAGATCTATCCGCGCAGCTTCGCCGACGGAAGCGGCGACGGCATCGGCGACCTGGCCGGCGTTCGGCGTCGGTTGGGGTATCTGAAGGACCTCGGCGTGGATGCCATCTGGTTCACTCCCTGGTACGCGTCACCACTGGCCGATGGCGGTTACGACGTCGCGGACTACACCTCGATCGACCCGCGCTTCGGAACGCTGGAGGAGGCCGAGGCGCTGATCCGCGACGCGCTGGCCGTGGGCATCCGGACGATCGTCGACATCGTCCCGAACCACATCTCGGACCAGCACCCGTGGTTCCAGGCCGCGTTGGCGGCAGGCCCGGGCTCGCCGGAACGCGGCCGGTTCTGGTTCCATCCCGGCAAGGGCCGGGACGGTGCCGGGATGCCCACACGCTGGGAGTCGAACTTCTCGGGCGAGACCTGGACTCGCACTACGAACGCCGACGGCACGCCAGGGGAGTGGTACCTGCACCTCTTCACGCCGCGGCAACCGGACCTGAATTGGAACCATCCCGACGTTCGCCGCATGCACGAAGACGTGCTGCGGTTCTGGTTCGACAGGGGTGTCGGCGGGGTTCGCATCGACTCTGCCGCGCTCCTGGTGAAAGATGATGCGCTGCCGGAGGTGCCGGAGCAGCCGGGCCCGGGCGAGCATCCTACCCAGGACCGTGACGAGCTGCACGACATCTACCGCGACTGGCGGGCCATCGCGGATTCGTACCCGGGCGCCAGGGTGCTTGTCGGCGAGCTCTGGCTGCCCGACATCGACCGCTTCGCGAAGTACCTGCGCAAGGACGAACTGCACACCGCGTTCAACTTCGACTTTCTCGCGCGTCCCTGGGATGCCGGCCAGTTGCGCCAATCGATCGACGCCACTCTGCGCGCGCACGCCCCGGTCGACGCCCCGTCCACCTGGGTGCTCTCCAACCACGACGTCACCCGACCGGTGACCAGGTACGGGCGGGAGGACAGCTCGTTCGCGTTCGCCAAGAAGCGTGCCGGCACGCCGACAGACCTCGCCGTCGGAACCCGGCGGGCTCGCGCGGCGGCACTGCTCACGGCTGCGCTCCCAGGAGCCCTGTACATCTACCAGGGCGACGAGCTGGGTCTGCCCGAAGTGGAGGACCTCCCCGAGGAACTGCTGGAGGATCCCATGCACTTCCGCTCGGGCGGCGTCGATCCCGGTCGGGACGGATGCCGTGTGCCGCTTCCGTGGAGCGGCGTGCGGCCGCCGTTCGGGTTCAGTCCGGCAGAGGCCGGATCGGAGCCGTGGCTGCCGCAGCCGGCCGACTGGGCTCGTCTTACCGTCCAGGCGCAGCAGGCGGACCCTTCGTCGATGCTGTGGCTCTACAAGCAGGCACTGCGCATTCGCAAGACGCTGAACCGCGCATCCGCCACCGCGTTCTCCTGGCGCGAGTCGGCACCGGACGTTCTCGCGTTCGACCGCGGCGCGCACTTCGTTTCGGTGACCAACCTCTCACCCCACAGCATCGAACTGCCCGACAGCGCGGGCATCCTCCTGGCCAGCAGCCCGCTGGAGAACGGGAAGCTGCCGTCCGACTCCACGGCATGGCTGACCGACACGGCAACGATCTGACGAACCCTGCATTCACCTCCCAACGAAAGGACACGACAATGAAGTCACCAGGAAAGCTCGCGGTGCTCGCCGCGGCAGCACTGGTCGGCGTTGGCATCCTCAGCGGATGCTCGTCGAGCAGCGGAGGAGGCGACGACGGCAAGGTCAACCTCGTCGTCGCCCCCGTTCTGCCCGGCGCGACGGCCGACGCTCTGAAGGCTCTGCATGACCGCGTGCAGCAGTTCGAGAAGAAGTACCCGAACATCAGCGTCAAGGCGATCGAGTACCAGTGGACGGGAACGACGTTCGCGGCCGAGCTCGCCGGCGGAACCCTGCCGGATGTCTTCAATGTGCCGTTCACGGACTCGAAGACGCTCGCGAACAACGGTCAGCTTGCCGACATCACCAAGTACTTCAAGCAGACCTCGACAGCCGACAAGTGGAACAAGAACGTGCTGGATGTCGCGACCGGCAAGGACGGCAAGGTGTACGGCATCCCCTGGGGACCGTATGCTATGGCGCTGTCGTACAACCGCGACATCTTCACCAAGGCCGGGCTCGATCCCGACAAGCCACCGACAACTGTCGATGAGATCGAGCAGGACGCGAAGATCATCTCCCAGAAGGTGCCGGGCGTCGCCGGCTACATGCAGATGACGAAGGACAACACCGGCGGCTGGGAGCTGGCTACCCTGACCCAGTCCCTCGGCGGGAAGCTGGAGAAGGTCGGTTCCGACGGCAAGGTCACTGTCACCGCCGACAACCCGCAGACCAAGCAGGCGCTGGCCTGGCTGAAAAAGCTGCGCTGGGACGACGACTCGATGGGCAGCAACTTCCTATTCGACTGGAGCGGCATCAACCAGGCGTTCGCGTCAGGTCAGGTGGCCATGTACATGAGCGGATCGGATGTCATCGGCTCGCTCATGCAGGCCAACGGCTTCGACCAGAAGAAGTACGGGGTGACCACCTTTCCGCTCTCTTCGAGCCCGAACGCGGGCATCCTCTCCGGCGGCAACGTCGACGTCGTCAATGTGAAGGACAGCCAGGAACAGATCGCGGCAGCGGTGAAGTGGATCGACTTCTACCGAACGCAGCCGACCGTGGACAAGACAGCGGCCGTGAACAACGCGAAGACGCTCGCCAAGGGCGATCAGGCGGTCAACGCGCCGACCCTGCCGGTGTTCGACAAGGCGACCTGGCAAGAGAACCAGGAGTGGATCAAGCCGTACGACAACATCCCGGTCGAGAACCTGAAGCCGTTCAACGACAACATCTTCAACCAGAAGATCTCGCCGGAACCGCCGTCGCACTCCCAGGACCTGTACGGTGCGCTCGACTCCGTGGTGCAGGCCGTACTGACCGACCAGAACGCCGACGTCGACACCATGCTGAGAGGCGTCGACACCAAGGTGCAAGCGCTGGTCGATGCCGACAGCAAGTAGACAGCCGACATGAGTGTCGATGCCTCAACGCCGGTGCGGGTGGCTCGGGCCGCCCGCACGCGGCGTCGCCGCAATCCGGTGACGTGGGTGCAGCGCGGCGGGCTCACAACGCTCGTGTTCCTGCTCCCGCTCCTGATCATTTTCGGCGTCTTCTCCTGGACCCCGATCGTCGAAGCCGTGATCATGAGCTTCCAGAAGACCAACCTCGTCACCGCGCCCGTCTTCGTGGGCTGGGACAACTTCGTCGCGGTCTTCCACGATCCGGTGTTCTGGATCGCCGTGCGCAACACCGGCTTCTTCGCTCTGCTCGCGCTGCTGTTCGGTTACCCGATCCCGCTCGTCGCGGCAGTACTTATGAGCGAGGTGAAGCACATGAAGGGCTTCTACAGCGTGCTGGCGTACCTGCCGGTGGTGATCCCGCCCGTGGTGTCCGTTCTGCTCTGGAAGATCTTCTATGACGCGAGCCCGAACGGTGTGTTCAACACGATCCTCGGCTGGGTCGGCATCCCTCCGCAGCCGTGGATTCAGGATGCCGTCACCGCGATGCCGTCGCTCGTGCTCGAGGCGACGTGGGCCGGCGCCGGCGGAACCATCATCATCTACCTGGCGGCGCTCACCTCGGTGTCGCCGGACCTTTACGACGCGGCAGAGGTGGACGGCGCATCCATCTGGGGCAAGATCTGGCACGTGACGCTGCCGCAGCTGCGGGGCATCCTCTTCATCACGCTGATCCTGCAGATCATCGCCACCGCGCAGGTGTTCTTGCAGCCATTCCTGTTCACCGGCGGCGGCCCGGTGAACTCGACGACGACCATCCTGCTGCTCATCTACCAGTACGCGTTCACCCAGTCTCTCGGCGGTGCCTACGGCCAGGCCACGGCACTGAGCCTGATGCTGGCCGCCTTCCTGGCGATCCTGTCGATCGTGTACTTCCGGCTCACCGCGAGATGGAGCGACAATTGACCACCACCATTCACGCGGACGCCCCGGTGCAGGAGGCCGAGCCTGCAGAGTCTGAACCGGTCCAGCGGGTCGCGCAGAAGCGCAGACGGGTCGTGCAGGAGGCCGCCGACCGGGGCGTCCTCTCCGCGGCGGACCGCAGAAGACCGCACGTGCGCGCGATCGGCGCCGTGCTGAACGTGCTGCTCGGCGTGTGCCTCGTCGTCGTCGGGCTGCTGCCGCTGCTCTGGCTGCTCAAGTCGGCCATCACGCCGACGCAGGACACTCTGGCGCATCCGCTCGCCCTGTTCCCGGGCGGCGCCGACTGGTCCAACCTCGCGAAAGCGTGGAACGACGTGCAGATCGGCGACTTCTTCTTCAACACCATCTGGATGGCCGCCGGCGAGTGGGCCGTGCAGCTTCTGGTGGCCACGACCGGCGGCTTCGCGCTCTCGGTGCTGCGTCCGAAGTACGGAAAGCTGATCAGCGGGCTCGTGCTCGCGACGCTGTTCGTGCCTGCCGTTGTGCTGCTCGTTCCGCTTTATCTGACCGTGCTGCATCCGCCGCTCATCGGACACTCGCTCATCAACACGTTCTGGGCGGTGTGGTTGCCGGCGGGCGCGAGCGCGTTCAACGTGCTGCTCGTCATGCGCTTCTTCGACAGTCTTCCGAAGGAGGTCTTCGAGGCGGCGAAGACCGACGGTGCCGGCACATTCCGGTTGTTCTGGTCGATCGTGCTGCCGATGTCGAAGCCGATCCTCGGAGTGGTCTCGGTCTTCGCGATCAACGCGGCGTGGGCGGACTTCCTGTGGCCGAACCTTGTGTTGAAGGACATCGGCATCCAGCCGTTGTCGGTGCGGCTGCCGCAGATCCAGTCGTCGACCGACCTCGGCGTGTATCTGGCGGCGCTCACGATCGCGACGCTCATCCCCGTGGTGATCTTCCTGATCTTCCAGCGCACGTTCCTGCGCGGCGGCGGGCTGGGAGGAGCCGTCAAGGGATGACGGTCAGTCGCGGGCGCGTCGCTCGGCCCGCGTGCGGCGACCCGGCTCCTTCTTCGCCTCGCGGCGGTCCGCGACGTCGACCACGTTGTTCAGCAGGAAGAGCAGGAAGGCGTACGAGCCGATCCAGATCGACGCGACCGCGACGACCGCCGACATGATCCCGGCGACGAGGGCGTTGCGTCGCGAGAGGCCTCGATAGCGGTCGGAGAGGTGCGGGGCGAGGTCCCGCGTCGGCGATGAGGCGTACCACCACTGCCAGAGCCCGATGGTGACGACATAGAAGAAGTTGAGCGGCAGGAGGAACCGGCCCGGGACCGTGTTGCTGAACTCGTCTGTGAGCGTGGTCGTGAACGGCACGAGCACCACGCCGAGCAGGCGGAACGTGTTGAGCGTGAGCACGACCTGGTCGACCCGCTCCACGAACTCGAATTGGCGCACGTGGATGCCCCAGAGAACGCCGAGGATCAGGAAGCTGACGACGAAACTGATCAGGTTGGGCAGACTGTCGCCCAGCGCATTCCATACCTGAGCGGACGACGGGTTCTTCAGGTGGAACGAGTCCACGCTCAGGTTGAGCACCAGAAGCGTCGCCGCGATCGCGAAGACGCCGTCGGAGTAGGCCTCGAGGCGCCGGGACGACAGACTCTTCGGCATGTCGTCGTCGACAGTCGAGTCCTTCATCGCGTCGTCGGGCATACGCCCAAGTTATCCCGCTGATACTCCGTCGAGCCCGAGGAACCGGGCGAGCCGAGCCGCTGACGTGTCGAATCCGCGTTTCTCCGCGGCGGTCAGCCGGGTGAACGGCCGGGCCTCCGCGACCAGGTGCGATCCCTTGGTACCCTGCCGCCACGTCCCGACGATGCGTCCGGCCGAGACGATCGTCGGAAGGAAGACGCCGTTGCCCGTCGCAGAGACCCGCGGCGCGAACTCCGGGTCGAGCACCGGGCTGCGGTCGCCGTAGCCGAGCACGTACTCGTCCCATCCCGGTATCGCCTGCACAGCTGACTGAGGCGAGCGCAAAGCGAGCTTGCTCGCTTTGCCGAGCCGAGGGAAGCTGTTGAGCGGCGCAGCCGCGAGCACCGGAGAGGGTGCCGATGCCGCAGCATCGCCCGGTGTGCGCCCCGGTTCGATCAGCCATTCCTCCTCGCCGACCGTCTCGATCGCCGAGCCCGCAGCGTCGCGCGCTCGTCGAGCATCGGTGAGCGTGAGGCCGGACCACCAGGCGAAATCGCGCACGGTAGCGGGCGCGTGTCCGGCGACGTATCGCACCAGATACCTCGCCAGCAGCTCGTCGCGATCGTGCTGGCCGGCGGGCCGCACGAGCACGAGTTGCGGTTGTTTGCCGCGCATCGGTCCCCACGCCACGCGTCCGCGCAGAGCGGCGTCCCTGATGAATCGGTACCCGCGCTCGTCGCCGATGGCGATCCCCGCGCGCTCGAGCGTGCTCAACGCTTCTGCCCTGGTGCGTGGCCCGTTCCGCTCCACGTCCTCGGCGATCAGCTCGGACGCTCGCTGGAGCTCATCCTCGGCCATGCCGCGCAACCTCGCCTCGCGCGCGACAGCGGCGCGTTGCCTCGACGACGTGAGTGCGAGCATCCAGTCCAGGTCGTCTGCGGCGACGATGTGCAATGTGCCCCGCATGGTCCAGGAGCGCACCAGGTCTCCTGACTCGAAGAGTCGCTCGATGTCGGCCTGAACGCTTCCCGGAGAGCGCACACCGATCGCCCAGCGGGCGGCCGACCCGTTCTGCGCCTGAACGGCGCCGAGCGCACGAACGACCTCCAGCGGAGTCGCTGAGCGGCCGTCCAGGTGTTGGGAACGGAGGCGCTCGGCACGCAACCATGCTTGTTGAGGGGAGGCGGTCATCCGCTCATGATGGCAGGAACCTGCGACATCCCGGACGGGTCAGACCTGGATGCCGAGTTCCTTCAGCTGGGCCAGCAGCTCGGCGCCGTCCGCACCGTACACCCAGGGGACTCCGCTCGTCTGTGCGTGCTTCTCGGCCGTCGATCGGCCGCCGGCGAGCACGGATTCCGCGTTGGAGAGCTGCCGGATCGCCACCGCGGCGACATTGTCGGGGTGTTCCTTCGCGAACTGGGCGTAGATCGCCTCGTCGTGCTGGCCGTCGTCGCCGACGAGCAGCCACTTGACGGTCGGGAACTCGCGAACGAGTCGCTGCAGGCTCTGCTCCTTGTGCTCGCGGCCGCTGCGGAACCATCGGTCGTGCGTGGGCCCCCAGTCGGTCAGCAGCAGCGCACCTGCCGGGAAGAGATTGCGCGAGAGGAATCGGGTCACCGCGGGTGCCACATTCCAGGCCCCGGTCGAGAGGTAGAGCACCGGCGCGTTCGGATGGGTCGCGGCGAGCCGCTCCAGCAGTACCGCCATGCCGGGCGTCGGCACCCGCGCGTGCTCATCGAGCACGAACGTGTTCCACGCCGCCAGCAGCGGCCGGGGGAGTGCTGTCACCATGACGGTGTCGTCGACATCGGAGATCAGGCCGAAGGATGCCTGGTCAGCCGCCACCAGGACGGGCGACGTCGCGGCGTGGTCGCTGGTGCCCGCACGCAGCGTGACCGTGTGCGTACCCGGCTCCAGCTGCACCGCTATCACCTCGTCGATGACCCCGCCGCGGTCGGGTCGCACCGCGTGACTGGTGCCGTCCACCTCGACGACGACGTCGACCTCGCTGTACGGCACGCTGACGAAGCTGCGCCAGCCCCGAACGCTCTCCTCGCGTTTGCGGTTCTTGCGCTCGGCGCGCGACCCCGGCCGCGGATCCTTCGCGAGCACGACCCGGCCGAGCACTCGGATCCACTCGGTGGTTCCGTACCCCGTGTACGACAGGACGGTCGGCAGGTAGCCGCGCTTCAGCGCCCGTCGAGCGCGAAACCCGTGGAAGGCGTCCTCGATCCGAGCGGCGCGGTGCATCCTCGTCACGGAGAGGGGACGTCGGGCCATCGGTACAGTCTTTCACGGGCCGCGACCTCGAGGAGAAGGGGCGGGAACCCTGTCAACCTGAAGAAGATTCGGGTACCGTCGCATCGGACGTATTCGGCAGCACGCGGGCGCACCCGTGCGCACGGAGGAAGGGAGTCGGGCAGAAGATGATCGAGGAGATCCTCGTCGGAACGCACGAGACGGTGAACGCGGGAGCGCTGCGTGTCGAACCGGCTCAGGAGCGGAGCCTGGCGCGGATCGACGCCCTTCTCGACGCGGCAGCGACCGTGGTCGACGAGGTCGGCTTCGACCGGCTGACCACGGCGCAGGTGGCCGAGCTGAGCGGGGCATCCATCGGCACGGTCTACCGCTACTTCCCCGATCGGATCGCACTGCTCGTCGCGTTGCGCGACCGTGCCGTGCGACGGTACCGTCTCGCCGTCTCGGAAGAGATCGAACGACAGCAGCCCGCCACCTGGCGGGAGGCCATCGCACTCCTCGTCGAGCGTTTCGCCGCCATGTTCCGCACCGAGCCCGGCTTCCGCATCATGCGGTTCGAGGAGGTACGCGGCGTCGATGAGAGCGCCGTGGCCGTGGACCACCTGCACGAATTCGCCGAGCGGCTCGCCGGGATACTCGTCGCCAACTACGGCTTCGACTACAACGAAGAGCTCGTGTTCCGGCTCGACATCGCCTGCCAGATGGCGCAGTCGTTGATCGAGCGCAGCTATCTGCGCGAGTCGAAGGGCGACGAGCGTGTGCTCGCCGAGGCGGGCATCGTCGCGATCGCCTACCTGGAGAAGTACTACTCGTAAGCCGTTTCGTGTCATCCGCGCGTCTGAGGGCGTGGACAACGGCGGCCGATTACGGCGTATTTCCTGAGCATCGGCGCGAATGTCGGTGGGGTACGACATAGTGGTCCGGTGATCGAATTCCGATCGGTGACCAAGCAGTTCGCTGACGGCACCGTCGCGGTGCGGGACTTCAGTCTCGTCATCCCCTCGCGCAAGACCACCGTTCTCGTCGGCTCCTCAGGGAGCGGCAAGACCACGATCCTGCGCATGATCAACCGCATGGTCGACCCAACGAGCGGCACGATCGAGATCGACGGCGACGACATCGCCACACTTGAACCGGTCGGATTGCGGCGCAGCATCGGCTACGTCATGCAGAATTCCGGCCTGCTTCCGCATCGCAAGGTGGCGGACAACATCGCCACCGTGCCGCTTCTGAAGGGCGTGAACCGCAGGGATGCCCGTGCTCGCGCGCTCGAACTCATGGACACGGTCGGTCTCGACCGCTCGCTCGCCGACAGGTATCCGAGTCAGCTGTCCGGCGGTCAGCAACAGCGCGTCGGCGTGGCTCGCGGGCTGGCGGTCGATCCCAACATCCTGCTGATGGACGAGCCGTTCGGTGCCGTCGACCCGCTTGTGCGCGCCGAGTTGCAGCACGAGCTCGTGCGGCTGCAGCACGAGCTCGACAAGACGGTCGTGTTCGTCACGCACGACATCGACGAGGCCCTCCTGCTGGGCGACCAGATCGTGATCTTCAAGCCGGGCGGCATCGTGGCCCAGGTGGGAACGCCTGAGCAGATCCTCGCCGATCCGGCCGACGACTTCGTGACTCGATTCGTCGGTGCAGACCGCGGCAAGCGCGTGCTGCACCTGAGATCGGAGTCCGGGCGCGAGGTCGTCGTCGACGGTGACGGCCGTCCCGCCGGCGTGCTCGTGCAGGATGCCGCATCCGGCGGAGAAAGCAGGGTCATCGATGAGGCCGGAGCGGCCGCAGCCGCTTCGGGTGCTTCGGCGCAGGGTGATCAGCGGCCGTGAGCTGGCTGATCGAGAACGCGGGTCAGATCTGGCAACTGACCCTGGTTCATGCGAGCCTCTCCGCCGTGCCGATCGTGGTCGGGTTCGTCCTGGCCATCCCGGTCGGATGGCTCACCAACCGCTACCGGGCGAGCCGCGGCACCGTGCTCGCCATCGTCGGACTCCTGTACGCGATTCCTTCGCTGCCGCTCTTCATCGTGCTTCCGGGAATCCTGGGCACGCGCATCCTCGATCCGTTGAACATCGTCGTCGCGCTCAGCCTGTACGCGCTCGCGATCATGGTGCGCACGGCATCGGATGCGTTCGCCTCCGTCGACATCGACGTCAAGCTCTCGGCGACCGCGGTCGGGTTCTCCACCTGGCGGCGGTTCTGGTCGGTGGAGCTGCCACTGGCAGGGCCGGTGCTGCTCTCGGGCATCCGGGTGGTCTCGGTCAGCACGATCAGCCTGCTCAGCGTCGGCTCCGTCATCGGAGTCACGAGTCTCGGGTACCTGTTCCTCGACGGATTCCAGCGCAACTTCCCGCTCGAGATCATCGTCGGCATCGTCGGCACGATCGTGATCGCCGTGATCTTCGACCTGATCCTCGCCCTGCTCGGCCGGCTCCTGCTGCCATGGACGCGTCGCAACCGGCGTCAGCGCGCCGCAACAAGGGTCGACCCCGAACTCGAAGTGGTGGGCGCGGCATGAGCCTGTGGAACTCGACGTTCGCGTGGCTCGTCGATCCCGCGAACTGGGCCGGGCCCGGCGGCATCCCGGCGCGCCTCGGCGAACACGTCGTATATACGCTGATCACGCTCGTGATCGCCGCGGCGATCGCTGTGCCGGTGGGTGTCGCGGTGGGCCATACGGGCAAGGGCCGAGCGGTGGCCGTGCAACTCTCTGGCGCGTTGCGCGCCCTGCCGACGCTCGGCGTGCTTCTGTTGATCGCACTTTGGTTGGGGCTGGGAATCGGACCACCGCTCATCGTGATGGTCCTGCTCGCGCTGCCACCGCTGCTCGCCGGCGCCTACGCGGGAGTGGATGCCGTTGACCGGGCGACGATCGACGCGGCGAAGTCGATCGGCATGACAGGGTGGCAGGTGCTGGTCAAGGTCGAGTTGCCGCTGGCCATGCCGATCATTATCGGTGGTGTGCGCTCGGCGTGCCTTCAGGTGATCGCGACCTGGACGGTTGCCGCCTACCTGCCGCTCGGCGGTCTCGGGCGGTTCATCTACGACGGCTACGCCGTGCAGAACTACGCTGAGATGCTCGGCGCATCCGTGCTCGTCATCCTGCTCGCCCTGATCGCCGACGGCGTCTTCGTCGTCGTTCAGCGACTGGTCGTGCCGCGCGGCGTCGTGGTCGGACGCGCGTCCGACGTTCGCGTGCGGTCATCCAAGAGGCTCGCCACGACCTCGCAATCCACCACAGCAGGCTGATCCGCCTTCCCGGTTCAGCCCAACAGAAGAAAGCGAAAGCACCATGTCACTGAGAACACGCGCTATCGCCCTCGCAGCCGTCGCGGCGGTGAGTGCCCTCGCTCTTGCCGGCTGCTCGTCGGGCAACCCGCTCGACTCCTCGTCGACGCCCGCGTCGACGTCGGGCGGCGCCATCGTCGTCGGCTCGGCCAACTTCCCCGAGTCGGAGATCATCGCGCAGATCTACACCCAGGCATTGAAGGACAACGGTGTGGATGCGAGCATCAAGCCGAACATCGGCGCGCGCGAGGTGTACCTCAAGGCGCTGCAGGACGGTTCGATCGACCTCGTGCCCGAGTATTCGGGAAGCCTTCTGCAGTACTACAACGCGAAGAGCACCGCACAGTCCAGCGACGACGTGTACGCGGCTCTGAGCGACGCGCTGCCGAAGGGGTTCGAGGTGCTCGACCAGTCGAAGGCCGAGGACAAGGACTCGTACAACGTCACGAAGGAGTTCTCGCAGAAGTACGGGGTGACGAGCCTCTCCGACCTGAAGAAGGTCACGGTTCCGCTCACCGTCGGCGCGAACCCTGAGTTCGCAGACCGCCCGTACGGCATCAAGGGGTTGAAGTCCGCGTACGGGGTGACGGCGACGCTCGATCCGATCAGTGATGGCGGCGGACCCCTCACGGTCAAGGCGCTCCTGGACGGAACCGTGCAGCTGGCCGACATCTACACGACCAGTTCCGCGATCAAGGACAACAGCCTGGTCACGCTGAAGGATCCGAAGAACATCATCATCGCCGAGAACGTGGTGCCGATCATCAACCAGAGCAAGGTGACCGACACGGTGAAAAACGTGTTGAACAAGGTCTCCGCGACGCTGACCACCGACGATCTGGTGACGATGAATGACAAGAGCTCCGGCTCTGCCAAGGAGTCCGCGGCGCAGATCGCGAAGGAGTGGCTGGCCTCGAAGAACCTCTTCAAGTAGGTCGGGGCCGCGTGGATGACGGGGAGCCGATCCCGGCGATGGGCGCGCAGGCGCCGCTGCGCTGGGAACGGCTCCCCGTTCTTCTCGACGCCGAACTGGTCTTCGAGGCCGTGTTCGCAGGGGAGCGGCTCGCGTTCTGGCTGGATGCGGGCATCCGTGCTGATACCGGCTCCAGCTACCTCGGGGCTGCTTCGGTCGCGCGGCCGAGCTGGCTCCTCGAAGGGGAGACTCTCGTACGACTCGTCGGAGACGAGCGGATGCCGGTGGCCGGCACGTTCGGAGCCGCGTTGCGCTCCTGGTTGCACGAGCACCGTGTGGCGAGTGATCGGCCCGACGGGTCGCGCGGTTGCCCGCTGGGCTGGATCGGCTGGCTGGGGTACGAATACGGTGCGCGGAAGCTCGGCGTGCCCGCGGCGCTCTCACGGTATCCCGATGCCGCGATGCTGGCGGCTGATCGCGTGATCGAGATCGATCACGAGACGGGCCACGCTGTTCTGTGGTTCTTCGACGATGCCGACGGGCGCGCCTGGGCCACGGAGATGGCGGAGCGTCTCCGCTCGTTGGCCGAGTCGGCTGGGGCGGGTGACGGTGCAGGTGCCGATGCCCCTCCCACCCACGCGCGTCGGTCGTCCGCGGAGCTTCCCGAGATTCCACGGTCCTCGGAACCGTCGTGGCGGCACAGCGGGCACGACTATCTCGGCATGATCGCGGAGTGCCAGGCTTCGATTCGCGCCGGCGACGCGTACCAGCTGTGTCTCACCAACGAGGTGCAGGTATCCACGGCCGCCGACCCGTTGGCGGTGTACAAGCGGCTTCGGCGCATCTCCCGCGCAGTGCACGGCGCGTTGATCCGCGTCGACGACGTGTTCGTGCTCAGTGCGTCGCCCGAACTGTTCCTTCAGGTGTACGAAGGGGTCGCGGTGACCCGACCGGTCAAGGGCACGAGGCGCCGTGGTGCATCGCCCGACGAGGATGCCGCTTTGAAGCTCGAGCTCGGCGCGGATCCCAAGGAGCGCGCCGAGAACCTGATGATCGTCGACCTCATGCGGAACGATCTCGGCCGCGTGGCGCGCACCGGCGGCGTATCGGTGCCCGGGCTCCTCGAGGTGGAGACCCACACGCACGTGCACCAACTCGTCAGCACGGTACGAGCCGAACTTGCCCAGGGAGCGGACACGCTCGACGCGCTGCAGGCCTGCTTTCCCGCCGGCTCGATGACCGGTGCGCCGAAGCTCAGTGCGATGGGCATCCTTCACAGGCTCGAACGCGGACCCCGCGGCGTGTACAGCGGATGCCTCGGCCGCCTCGGGCTGGACGGATCGGCCGAACTCGCCATGGTCATCCGCACGATCGTCATGGCAGGGGGATCGGCCTCGATCGGCACGGGTGGAGGCATCACCGCCCTCTCGGTGCCCGAGAACGAACTGGCCGAGGCGCGGCTGAAGGCGGCAGCGCTGCTGAAAGCGCTCGGCCACCCCTGAACGGGTAATCTTTTCCAAGCCCCCTTTTTCCGTGCGGACGCCGGGGTCCGCACACCCTTCCCCGCACAGAGATTGAGAGCGACGTGTCACAACACGACGAGCGAGAGGCGCCCGAGAACCGGTACGACTTCGCCGCCATCCAGGCGAAGTGGCTGCCGGTGTGGGAGGAGCTGCGTCCGTTCCGCACGGATGTCGCCGGTGACAACCGCCCGCGCAAGTACGTGCTCGACATGTTCCCGTACCCCTCCGGCGACCTGCACATGGGTCACGCGGAGGCGTTCGCCTTCGGCGACATCGTTGCGCGGTACTGGCGGCAGCAGGGCTTCAACGTGCTGCACCCGATCGGCTGGGATTCGTTCGGACTGCCCGCCGAGAACGCGGCGATCAAGCGTGGCATCGACCCGCGCGGCTGGACGTACGACAACATCGCTCAGCAGAAGCGCAGCTTCCGCCTGTACGCGCCGTCATTCGACTGGAGCCGCGAGCTGCACACGAGCGACCCCGAGTACTACAAGTGGAATCAGTGGCTGTTCCTCAAGCTGTACGAAGAGGGGCTGGCGTACCGCAAGGACGGCTCGGTCAACTGGTGCCCCAACGATCAGACCGTGCTCGCGAACGAGCAGGTCATCGACGGGCACTGCGAGCGCTGCGGGTTCCTGGTCGAGAAGAAGAAGCTGACGCAGTGGTACTTCCGGGTCACCGACTACGCGGACCGGCTGCTCGACGATCTCAACCAGCTCGAGGGCGCGTGGCCTCCTCGCGTTCTGACGATGCAGCGCAACTGGATCGGCCGGTCCATCGGCGCCGACGTGAACTTCAAGATCGAGGGTCGCGACGAGCCCGTCACCGTCTACACCACCCGGCCCGACACGCTCTACGGCGTGACGTTCATGGTCGTGGCGCCGGAGTCGGATCTGGCGGCAGAGCTGGTGCAGGACGCCTCGTCCGAGGTCCGCGAGCGCTTCGAGGAGTATCTGCGCGAGACGCAGTCGATCACCGACATCGACCGACTGAGCACGGACCGCGCCAAGACGGGCGTATTCCTCGAGCGGTATGCGACGAATCCGCTGAGCGGTGAGCGCATCCCGATCTGGGCTGCGGACTACGTGCTGGCGGAGTACGGTCATGGCGCGATCATGGCCGTTCCCGCTCACGATCAGCGCGACCTGGACTTCGCACGCGAGTTCGGGCTGCCCGTGCGAGTCGTCGTCGACACGAACGCACCGGTGACCGGCGCCATCCCCGTCATCCCCACCGACCCGGAGACGGGCGAGGCGCTGCTGCCGGAAGACCTGCCGCCGCTCGATCCCGCGTCGACAGGAGTCGCTCTGACCGGAGACGGCCGGCTGATCAACTCTGGCCCGTTCAACGGGCTGAGCAAGAACAACGCGATCCACCGCGTCACCGAGGCGCTGGATGCCGCGTCGATCGGGCACGCGTCACGCAACTTCAGGCTGCGCGACTGGCTCATCTCGCGTCAGCGGTACTGGGGCACGCCGATTCCGATCATCCATTGCCCGGAATGCGGCGAGGTGCCGGTTCCGGAGGATGAGCTGCCGGTGCTGCTGCCCGACGCCGAGGGTCTGGATCTCAAGCCGAAGGGCACCAGTCCGCTCGGCGCCGCGACCGAATGGTCGACAGTGGCGTGCCCGAAGTGCGGGGGCACCGCCACCCGCGACAGCGACACCATGGACACCTTCGTCGACAGCTCGTGGTACTACTTGCGCTACCTGTCTGCGAACGACGACACCCAGGCGTTCGATCCCGCCGAGGTGGAGAAGTGGGCGCCGGTCGACCAGTACGTGGGCGGGGTCGAGCACGCCATTCTGCACCTGCTGTACTCGCGCTTCATGACGAAGGTTCTGTTCGACCTCGGCTACGTGTCGTTCACGGAGCCGTTCACCTCGCTACTCAACCAGGGTCAGGTCATCCTCGACGGCGCGGCGATGAGCAAGTCGAAGGGCAACCTCGTCGAATTCGCCGACGAGCTGCGTCAGCACGGTGCGGACGCCCTGCGGGTCACGCTCGCCTTCGCGGGTCCTCCGGAGGACGACATCGACTGGGCGGACGTCTCTGCCGCCGGCAGCGCCAAGTTCCTCGCGCGCGCCTGGCGTCTCGCCCGCGACGTCGACAGTGCTCCCGAGGTCGACTGGCGCACGGGCGACGTCGCGCTGCGGCGCATCACGCACCGGTTCCTGGCCGACGCGCCGACGCTCACCGAGTCGTTCAAGTTCAATGTGGTGGTCGCGCGGCTCATGGAGCTCGTGAACGCGACGCGCAAGGCGATCGATTCTGGACCGGGTCCGAAGGATGCCGCGGTGCGCGAGGCCGCCGAGACCGTCGCGCTCACCCTGAACCTCTTCGCGCCGTACACCGCAGAGGACATGTGGGCGACACTCGGGTACGAGCCGACCGTCGCGGCGCAGACGTGGCGGAAGGCCGATCCCAGCCTGCTTGTGGAGGAGTCCGTCACGGCGGTCGTTCAGGTGGACGGCAAGGTGAGGGACCGGCTCGAGGTGGCACCGCGTATCGGTGCAGAGGAGCTGGAGGCGCTGGCACGGGCATCCGAGGCCGTGCAGCGCGCGCTGGGCGACCGGGAGGTGGCAGCGGTCATCGCGCGCCCGCCGCGCGTCGTCAACATCGCCACGAAGCGCTAGCACCCGTCGGTAGTCGGTCGACCGGGCGGCAGTCGTCGTCCACAAGCGAACCGATGATGGGGTCATCCCCTTCTCCGCTGATCGCCCCGCGGAGGGCCGCCGCGGCGTCATAACGTCGCGGGAGTGGATGCCGACGACCCCTTCGACCAGCTCGCGCCGCGTTCGCGTGCCGCGCCGCGGTCCGTCAAGGTGCGGGTCGGTGTCGGCGCCGCCGCGGTGCTGCTGATCGCCGCGTTCGCGACGGCCGTGCTGGTGGGGATGCTCTCTCCGCGCGGGGACTCGGGGCGCGTCCCGGCGGTGAGCGTGACGGCGGCCGACTCCGGAACGGGCACCCGGACACCGACGGCGGCAGCCATGTTGTATGTGCACGTGCTCGGCGCCGTGGCGCGGCCGGGGCTCTACACGCTGCCCGGGGGATCCCGCGTGGTCGATGCGGTCGGCGCGGCGGGCGGGATGACGGCGGACGCGGAACAGGCCGGAGTGAACCTGGCCCGCCCGCTCGCCGACGGAGAGCAGCTCATGGTTCCGCACGTCGGCGACCCGGTTCAGGCTCCTTCGGGCGGCGTTGCACCAGGCGGTGCGTCTGCGGGGGCGGCGCCCGGTGGCAAGGTCAACCTGAACACGGCGACCGAGGAACAACTGGAGTCGCTGCCTCGGGTGGGGCCGGCGATGGCCGCGAAGATCGTGGCCTGGCGCACGCAGAACGGTCGCTTCACCTCGATCGACGACCTGATGAACGTCAGCGGGATCGGACAGAAGACGTTCGACGGGCTGAAAGACCTGGTGACCGTCTGATGGACGGGGTCAGAGGATGATCGACCTCCGACTCGCCGTCCCGGCCGTCGTCGCGTGGGTGGGCGGCGGCATCGCGATAGCGCTGCCGAACGGCTGGTGGTTCGCGCTCGTGCTGTGGGCTGTCGCGGTGGCCGCGGCCGGGACGGCTGTAGTGACCGGGATGTCGCCCGCTTCCGGGCGCGCACACGGCAGGGCATCCGCCGTCGCGGCCGCCGTCTGCGTCTGTGCAGCAGCTGCGGCGCTGGTGGCGACCGCCGCAGCGGCGGCGATGCCCGCCAGACATCCGGGCGCCGCGTCCCGGCTGGAGCACCACACCGTCGCCTTCCGACTCGAGGTCGCTTCCGTCGCGCAGGCATCGACGGCCGGCGGCGCATCGGCCGGCCCGGGTGCGTCGGGCGTGCGGTTCTCGGCGACCGCGGTCCGCATGAGCGCCGGAGCTCAGTCCTACAGCGCACGGATGCCCGTGCTCGTGTTCGCACCGGCGGGCACCGCGGTGCGCATCGGCGAGACCGTCACGGTGACCGGCACGATGAAAGTGCTGCCGACATCCTCCGAGACGGCGGCACTCGTCTACGCGTCCGCCCGGCCGCGAGCTCAGGCACCGCCTCCCGAGGTGCTCGCGGCGGCCGACACCATACGAGCGGCCTTCTCGAAGCAGGCACGCGACCTGCCAGGCGACGGGGGAGCGCTGCTGCCGGGGCTCGCGATCGGCGATGTGCACGAGCTTCCCTCGTCCCTCTCCGACGACATGAAACAGGCGAGCCTCACACACCTGACCGCCGTTTCAGGAGCGAACTGCGCGGTGGTCGTCTCCCTTGTCGGCGCCGCGGCGGCAGCGCTCGGGCTCGGCAGGGGCGCAAGGACCGTCGCTTCGCTCACCGCCCTGGCCGGCTTCGTCGTGCTCGTGACGCCGCAGCCCAGCGTGCTTCGCGCAGCGGTCATGGCTGCCGTGATCGTCTTCGGCGGCTGGGCCGGCAGACCAGGGCGTGCCGTTCCCGCGCTCTCGCTCGCCGTCGTCTCGTTACTCGCCATCGACCCATGGCTGGCGGTCAGCTACGGATTCGCACTCTCCGTTCTGGCCACCGGCGCGCTCCTGCTGCTCGCACCGCCACTCTCGGAGCGACTGGCACGATGGATGCCCTCACGCCTGGCGACGCTGCTCGCCGTGCCGACCGCGGCGCAGCTCGTGTGCCAGCCCGTGCTGCTCATGCTGAACCCGACGGTGCCGCTGTACGGCGTGCTCGCCAATCTCGTCGCGGAGCCGGCCGCGCCCATCGCAACGGTTCTCGGGCTGGCATCCTGCATCGTCATCCCGATCTGGGCGCCGGCGGGCGCCTTGCTGGCGCACGTGGCCTGGGTCCCTTCGGCCTGGATCGCCGCCGTGGCGAGGGTGAGCTCGGCGCTCCCCTCCAGCGGGCTCGGCTGGGCGGAAGGCGCGCTCGGCGTCGCGCTCATGACGGTGCTCACCATTGCGATTGTGCTGGTCGTCGCGCGGCCGGTGCGCAGGATCGCGCGGACCGCGCGGATTGCAGCGCTCGGTGCGGCGACCGCCATCACGATCTGCTCATTCGCCGGAGTCGCGGGCGCGCGCCTCGCCCAGGCCGTCGATCGGCCCACAGCATGGTCGATCACGGCCTGCGATATCGGTCAGGGGGATGCGGTGCTTCTCAGCAGCAGCGGTGCTCACGCTCTGGTCGACACCGGGCCCGACCCGGCCAGACTAACCGGCTGCCTGAACGATCTCGGCATCGCTCGAATCGACCTGCTCGTGCTCACGCACTACGACCTCGATCACGTCGGCGGTACTCAGGCGGTCATCGGCAAGGTGAGCGTCGCCATGGTCGGCCCGCTGGTAGACGAACGCGGCCGACGGATGGCCGAACAGCTGAAGCGTGGCGGCGCGAGCGTGCACGTTGCGCGAACCGGCGACGCCGGACGGCTGGGCGACGTGTCGTGGCGGGTGCTCTGGCCGGACGCGGAACCGCACGGCATGGAGCCGGGCAACGAGCAGAGCGTCACCGTGCTGTTCAGTGGGGACGGCATGCGCTCCCTGTTCCTCGGCGACCTCGACGAGCGCGCGCAGGATGCCCTGCTCGAGACGGGACGCGTCCCTCCCGTCGACGTCGTGAAGGTCGCGCACCACGGTTCCCGTGACCAGGCGGAGCCTCTGTATCAGCACATCCGGGCGGCGGTCGCGCTCATCTCGTGCGGCACCGGGAACGACTACGGCCACCCAACGGCGACGGCGCTGGGCATCCTGAAGCGTTCGGGCACCGTGGTGATGCGCACCGACGTCGAAGGGATGCTCATGGTCTCCTCCGACGGCGCCGGGAGCCTGCGCACCTGGACCGCGCGGCACGCGACGCCGGCGGAACTCGCTCGACCGGGATGACATGCGAGCCGTGTCGGTCGCGGCGAATAGGCTTGAGCAGACCTGAGCACACGGGCGAACGGAGACGGAACAGTGGCGGCGAGAGCAGGGGGAGCGGGTTCCCGATCGACGGGGTCGCGCTCTTCTTCTGCTCGCTCGTCGTCGGCCCGTGGCGGCCCGACCCGGGCATCCTCCGGACGCACCTCGAGTGCGAAGACCGTCGTCCCGCAATTGGCGTGGCATCAGGTGCGCCAGGCGCCTGTCGTGCTCGTGAGCGGTACGGAGACGGTGCTCGCCGAACGAGCCATGCGCATCCTGCGGGACTCGCTGCGTGAGGCCGATCCCAGCCTCGAGGTCACCGACGTCGTCGCGGCGGACTACGTGGCCGGCGAGCTGGCCTCTGTTGCGAGTCCGTCCCTGTTCGGCGAGCCGCGGCTCATCAGGGTGACCGGCGCGGAGCGCGCGAACGACGCGTTCGTCGACGACCTCGTGGCCTACCTGCAGGCGCCCGCCGACGACACCACGGTTCTCGTCCGTCACGGTGGCGGCCAGCGCGGCAAGCGGTTCCTCGACGCGATCCGCTCGGGTGCCGGCAGCGGAGTCGAGGTCGTCTGTGCTGAGCTGAAACGGGATGCGGATAAGTACGACTTCGCGCAGTCCGAGTTCCGGATGGCGGGCAAACCGGTCACGCCCGGTGCTCTCCGCGCCGTGACGAGTGCATTCTCCGACGACCTCGCCGAACTCGCTGCTGCCTGCCAGCAGCTCATCTCGGATGCCGGCGACGAGGTCACCGAATCCACCGTCGATCGCTACTACGGCGGCCGCGTCGAGACCAATGCCTTCCGGGTGGCGGATGCCGCGCTCGCCGGGCGCTACGGCGAGGCGCTGATCACCCTGCGGCACGCGCTGGCATCCGGGGCGGATCCGGTGCCGATGGTCGCCGCGTTCGCCAGCAAGCTGCGCACCATGGCGAAGCTCTACGGTGCCCGCGGAAGCTCTGCGCAGCTCGCCTCGCAGTTCGGACTGGCTCCATGGCAGGTGGATCGCGCGCGCCGCGACCTGCAGGGCTGGACGGAAGAGGGCCTCGCGCGCAGCATCGAGGAGGTCGCCGACGCCGACGCGAACGTGAAGGGCGCCGGCCGCGACCCCGAGTTCGCCCTCGAGCGCATGATCGGCGTGCTCAGTGCACGCGGAAGGTGATACGCACGGAAACACCGGTCGCGCACGATAAGGCACATGCAAAGGTGAAGGCACGCGAAAATGACGAGAACCCCGTCGCGAAGACGGGGTTCTCATGAATTCAACGCGAGCCTGAGCGGCGCGTGTCGGCCGTTCAGAGCGAGGCGACCTGCTTGGCGATCGCCGACTTGCGGTTGGCGGCCTGGTTCTTGTGGATAACGCCCTTGCTGACGGCCTTGTCGAGCTTCTTGCTCGCGTGTGCGAGCGCCGCGGTGGCCTTGTCCTTGTCACCGGCGGCGACGGCCTCGCGGGTGGTGCGCACGGCGGTCTTGAGCTCGCTCTTGACGGCCTTGTTGCGCTCGCGAGCCTTCTCGTTGGTCTTGATGCGCTTCAGCTGCGACTTGATGTTTGCCACGAGTGGATACGTCTTTCGTTCGAAATGTGGAGATGGGATGTGCCACGAGACGAGAGAGGGCATCCCGCGGCGTTCGTGCGGTCAGGACCACACGCAAGCCAGCAGACCACGATACCAGAAGCCGTCTTGCTGACACGAATCACGGCCGTCCGCGCCTCATAGGGTGGAGGGATGAGCGCACAAGCAGCATCCATCGCCATCGTAGGAGCCCACGTCGTTCCGGTCGCCTCGGACCCGATCGAGAACGGCACCGTCGTCGTGGAGAACGGCGTCATCACCGCGGTCGGCACGGACATCGCACCTCCCGAGGGCGTCCGAGTCGTGGATGCCGCAGGGCGATGGTTGCTGCCGGGCTTCATCGAGGCGCACGGCCACGTCGGCATCCACGAGGAGGCCAACGGCAGCGCGGGAAACGACACCAACGAGATGACGGACCCGAACACGGCAGGCGTCCGGGCGATCGACGCGATCGACATCGACGACGAGGGCTTCCGTGATGCGCTGAGCGGCGGCATCACGTCCGTCGTGGTGAAGCCGGGCAGTGGCAACGTCATCGGCGGCCAGACGGTGGCCATCAAGACGTGGGGCGGACGCACCATCGACGAGCAGGTCATCAAGGAGGCGGTGAGCGTCAAGTCGGCGCTCGGCGAGAATCCGAAGCGCGTGTACGGCGAGAAGAAGCAGACGCCGAGCACCCGGCTCGGTGTCGCCTACGTGCTGCGTCAGGCGTTCGTGGATGCGCAGAACTATGCGGCCGCCCGCGACGCGGCAGCCGCGAAGGGCGACCCGTTCGCCAGGGACCTCGCCAAGGAGACGCTCGCCAGGGTGCTCGACGGCGAACTCGCCTGGGATCAGCACGTGCACCGCCACGACGACATCGCCACAGCCCTCCGTCTGGCCGACGAGTTCGGCTACCGGCTCGTGATCAATCACGGAACCGAGGGAGCGAAGCTCGCCGACGTGCTTGCCGAGCGGGACATCCCGGTCATCTACGGACCGATGTTCACGTCGCGCTCGAAGGTGGAGCTGCGCGACCGCGCCATCGCCAACCTCGGCAAGCTGGCGTCGGCCGGCGTGCGGGTCGCGATCACCACGGACCACCCCGTCGTGCCGATCAACTTCCTCGTGCACCAGGCCTCGTTGGCGGTGAAGGAGGGGCTCGACCCGGTCATCGCCCTTGAGGCGCTCACCGTGAACCCGGCGTCGTTCCTGGGCCTCGACGACCGGGTCGGCGCCATCCGCACCGGACTCGACGGCGATCTGGTGCTGTGGTCCGGCGACCCGCTCGACGTGATGAGCCGGGCCGAGCAGGTGTTCATCTCCGGGCGCGAGGTGTACAGCTGGCGCGATGGCCGCGGTGTCGTGGTGGAGCGTGCCGAGCGCTTCGCCTAGGTAGTACCCGGGCCGCCCTCTGCCCGCGGCCGCCCAGTATCCGTGGCGGCCATGGGCACCGGCGTGTTCATGGGAGAATTGCCGAACGATGTCCCCACGTGCCACGAAGGCTCTCGAGCCCGCCGCGACCGAGCCCGCGCGCATCCGCAACTTCTGCATCATCGCGCACATCGACCACGGCAAGTCCACGCTCGCCGACCGCATGCTGCAGCTGACCGGTGTCGTGGAGGAACGGGCGATGCGTGCCCAGTATCTCGACCGGATGGACATCGAACGTGAGCGCGGCATCACGATCAAGAGCCAGGCCGTGCGCATGCCGTGGCAGTACGAGGGCGACACGTACGCGCTCAACATGATCGACACTCCGGGTCACGTCGACTTCACGTACGAGGTCTCCCGGTCGCTCGCGGCGTGCGAGGGCGCGATCCTGCTGGTGGATGCCGCGCAGGGCATCGAGGCGCAGACGCTCGCGAACCTCTATCTCGCGCTCGAGAACGACCTGACGATCATCCCGGTGCTGAACAAGATCGACCTGCCCGCCGCGGAGCCCGACAAGTATGCGAGGGAGCTGGCCGATCTGATCGGTGGAAGCCCCGACGACGTGCTGCGGGTGAGCGGCAAGACGGGCGCCGGCGTCGACACCCTGCTCGACCGGGTAACGGAGCTCGTGCCCGCGCCGGTGGGGGAGAAGGATGCGCCTGCCCGGGCGATGATCTTCGACTCGGTGTACGACAGCTACCGGGGCGTCGTCACCTATGTGCGGATGGTCGACGGACAGCTGACGCCGCGCGAGCGCATCCAGATGATGTCGACGAGGGCGACGCACGAGCTGCTCGAGATCGGCGTCAGCTCTCCGGAGCCGGTCCCGACGAAGGGACTCGGAGTCGGCGAGGTCGGCTACCTCATCACGGGTGTGAAAGACGTGCGCCAGTCCCGCGTCGGCGACACGGTGACGAACGCGGCGAAGCCGGCGTCCACACCGCTCGCCGGCTACACGGACCCGAAACCCATGGTGTTCTCCGGGCTGTACCCGATCGACGGCAGCGACTATCCCGACCTGCGTGAGGCGCTCGACAAGCTCAAGCTCTCGGATGCCGCGCTCGTCTACGAACCGGAGACCTCCGTCGCGCTCGGCTTCGGCTTTCGTTGCGGATTCCTCGGCCTGCTGCACCTGGAGATCGTCACAGAACGCCTCGAACGCGAGTTCGGCCTTGACCTCATCACCACCGCTCCGAGCGTGATCTATGACGTGGAGACCGAGGACGGCAAGCAGGTGACGGTCACGAACCCGAGCGAGTACCCGACGGGCAAGGTGCGCACCGTGAGCGAGCCGATCGTGAAGGCGGCCATCCTCACGCCCAAGGACTACGTCGGCACCGTGATGGAGCTCTGCCAGTCCAGGCGCGGCACCATGCTCGGAATGGAATACCTCGGCGAGGACCGGGTCGAGATCCGCTACTCGATGCCGCTCGGCGAGATCGTGTTCGACTTCTTCGACCAGCTGAAGAGCCGCACGCAGGGGTACGCGAGCCTGGACTACGAGCCGTCGGGCGAGCAGGAGGCCGACCTCGTGAAGGTGGACATTCTGCTGCAGGGCGAGCAGGTGGATGCCTTCAGCGCGATCGTGCACCGTGACAAGGCGTACGCGTACGGCGTGATGATGACGGAGCGCCTGAAGAAGCTGATTCCCCGCCAGCAGTTCGAGGTGCCGGTGCAGGCCGCGATCGGCGCTCGGATCATCGCCCGCGAGTCCATCCGCGCCATGCGCAAGGATGTGCTCGCCAAGTGCTACGGCGGCGACATCACCCGCAAGCGCAAGCTCCTCGAGAAGCAGAAGGAGGGCAAGAAGCGCATGAAGATGGTCGGCCGCGTAGAGGTCCCCCAGGAGGCGTTCATCGCCGCACTCTCCGGCGACGTCGAGGGCAAGGACAAGTCGAAGTAGCGCCGGCGGGCGACAGCGTCCTGCTTCGGTCCGCCGGCGCGACCGGTCAACCGGCGGCCACGGGCTGCGGCCGGCGAGCGTCGACCGGGTCGCCCAGCCACGCGGCCCTTGGCGCCTTCGCCAGTCGGATCCCCACCCAGGTGCTCGCGGCGAGCAGCAGAACGTCCGCGACCAGCCCGGAGAAGATGGACGGCAATACGTAGTCCGCGACGATGCCGGCCAGCACGATGACCAGGGGCCAGAAGCTGATCAGGCGCGCTCGCATCAGCCCGATCACGATGAGGCAGACGCCCACTTCGCCGGCCAGCATCAGGATCATCACGATGTTCCCGGTGACCGCGTCGGCGTTCAGGGCGGCGCCCGCGGCGAATCCGGCGCCCGCGTCGGGCATCCGGGCGACGACGTAGAGGAAGAGCCCGCCGGCAGCGGAGAGAACGAACCCGAGGATGCCCACGATGCACAGCGCGGCTCCCCATGTTCCGAGCGCACCGCCTCTGCCGCGGAGGGCGTGCGGAACTCCCGCGAACGACGCCATCGCGATCGTGAAACCGAGCGCCTCGAGCAGCGACTGCACGAGCAGAAGCCACGGCTGCGCCGCCATCGCGGCGAACTCGGCGCGCATCCCGCCCGGGGCATCCGGCACGATGAATGCGTTCGACGCGACGAGCAGCGCGGGACCGGCCATCAGGCCGGTGACGACGACGTACCGACGCACGCCGTCGGTTGATGTCCAATTCATGATGTCCTCCCGGCGGTGTTTCCGAACACCGCTCACGTGCCAGGCTGCTCGGCCGTCGCTGCGTGGGCATCCATCACCCAGCCCTGATCGATCCGTCGCGGGGCGGATGTTGCATATGTCGTGTGGCAGACGCGCCAGACGCCGCCCGGCGCTACCGTGATGCCATGGCGAGGCCGGGAAGGTTCGACTGGCGCAACATCGCGATCGATGGCGTGCCGCCGGTGCTGCTCCTCGTCGTGGGCCTCCTGGACATCGCAACCGGCCTCAGCCAGCCGACCGGCACGGCACCGGCCGTGACGGCGGTCATCCCGACCGTGATCGCCTGTGCCGCGCTGACGTTCCGACGCAAGCAGCCGCTCGTCATCCTGATCGTCATCATCGCGGTGATCGCGATTCCGCCCTGGGTCTTCCCCGTCGCGCTCACGTACTGGGGCGAGTTCATCCCCTGGCTGGTGGCCGTGTATTCATGCGCTCGGCACGAGCCTGGCCTGCTCCGTCCGCTCATGGCGCTCGCGCTGGCCGCGTCGACGCTCGCATCCATAGCCGTGCGCTTTCCCGAGATGAGCGACCCGGGAGACGTGCTCTACAACGGCGCCTTCCTCGTCGCGTCGTGGACTCTTGGGCTGTTCGCGCGCAGCTGGGCGGTTCATCGCGACAACGCCCTCCGCGCGGAGATCGAGAGTACGCAGGCAGCAGAACGGGCGAGCGAGCAGGAACGCGCACGGATCGCCCGCGAACTCCACGACGTCATCGCCCACACCATCACCGTGATCGTGGTTCAAGCCGGCGGTGGACGGGTGGCCGCAGCGCGCGACCCGGGCGCGGCCGTGACGGCGCTGGCACAGATCGAGGAACTGGGCAGGGACTCGCTCGGGGAGCTGAGGGCGCTGCTCACGGTGCTTCGAGGCGACACAGACGAGAGGGGTGACCCGCAGCCCACGCTCGCCGGGCTCGTGGACCTCTGCGAGCGGATGCGACGCCTCGGGCTGCCCGTCTCGCTGTTCGTGTCCGAGCGTGCCGAGTCGCTTCCGCTCGGCCTTCAACTCACCGGGTACCGGGTGGTGCAGGAAGGGCTGACCAACGTGCTGAAACACTCGGGGACGGTCGACACCGCCGTTCGGGTCGGCATTGCAGAACCCGCAGACCGCCTCCTGATCACGGTGTCCAGCGGACCGGGTACGAGCTCGGATACCGTTCCGGGTGCCGGACGCGGGCTCTCCGGTTTGCGCGAGAGGGTGGAGCTCATGGGCGGTGAGCTGACCTCACACGAGGACGTCGACGGCTCGTTCACGCTGTCGGCGATGCTGCCGTTGCGGGGAGACCCGGTATGAGCGAAGTGTCCGTAGCGCTCGTCGACGACCAACCCCTGATCCGAGCCGGACTGAGGCTCATCATCGAGTCGCAATCGGACATGCGGATCGCCGGCGAGGCCGGCGACGGAGGAGAGGCGATCGCACTGGCCAGGCGCACCGCGCCCGACGTGATGCTGATGGACATCCGCATGCCGGGGGTGGACGGAATCGATGCCATCGGCGGCGTGCTCAGTGCACACGCGAGCATCCGGATCGTGATGCTGACGACGTTCGACGTCGACCGGTACGTCTACGAGGCACTCCGCGCCGGCGCCAGCGGCTTCCTGCTGAAGGATGTGACGCCCGAGGCTCTCGTGAACAGCGTGCGAGCCGCGGCGAGCGGCGATGTCCTGCTGGCTCCTTCGCTCACGCGCAGGCTCATCGAGCAGTTCGTGCATCGCCCGCCTCCGCCGGGAGCGGATGCCACACCCCTGAGCACGCTCACCGAGCGCGAACGCGAGGTGCTCGCCGAGATAGCCCACGGACGCACGAATGCGGAGATCGGCGCAAGACTCCACATGGCGGAAGGCACCGTGAAGACGCACGTGAGCCGGGTGCTGTTCAAACTCGGACTTCGCGACCGCGTGCAGGCGGTGATCGCCGCGTACGAGTCGGGGCTGGTGGAACCCGGTCAGGGATCGGGCAGCAACCTTGGTTAGACTCTGATGGCCATGCGACGCAGTACCTTCACCGACCAGCCGGTGACCTACGCTGCGGTCGGCGCGACGCTCGCCCACGACCTCACGCAGCATCCGCCGAAGGGCTATCGCCCGCGCTCGCGTTCCATCAGGCTCGGCAGCGGGGATGAGCGCTTCTCCACGTCTGCCCGGGCCCTCATGACCTGGGGCGTGCAGCGCGGGAGCGGCGTCGAGGTGACCCACGTGGATCCCGGAACCGGCGAGGAGTACGCCGGCGTGCGTTACGCCGCCGACGGAACCCCGGAGCGTCTGGAGCCGCACCACGGTACTGAGGCGGTCTTCGACGAGGACGGGCATCCATACATCGCCAACGGCATGACCGCGGTGCTGCGCGTGCCGTTCGGCCCGTTCCACGTGAACGCCCCCGTACGCGTCGTGTACGTGATCGAGGAGGAGCACCGCGTCGGCTTCGGCTACGGCACGATGCACGGGCATCCGCTCTCCGGCGAGGAGTCGTTCGTGCTCGAGCAGCGCGAAGACGACTCGGTGTGGTTGACGATGCGGTCGTTCTCCCGTGCAGCGGGCGGAATGCGCAAGATGATCGCGCCCGTGGTGCTCGTCTCGCAGAGCCAGCTGACCAAGCGCTATCTGCGTGCCCTGCACCCGGTGACCGGGAATCCGGCGATCGGGCAGACCGCCGGGGCGGAAGACGCCGAGTCGGACCGGGGCGTTCCCGAGCTGCAGGCGAAGAGCGGTTCTGGGCAGAGCGAGCCGGCCGAACTCACGGTGACGGATGTGACGGTGCACGACGAGCCGCAGCTGACGGGCGCGGCCGACGCACCCGCTGCCGAGCGGGGCGACGACTCCGACGGGGTCGAGGGTGCCGAGCACACTTCCGATCGCTGACCCCGCTCCCGCCGACGGTCTGCTGCCGCCCACCGCAGCAGAGGGCGCAGCGATGCGAGATCTCGGCGTGTACGTCCACGTGCCGTTCTGTCGCGTGCGCTGCGGATACTGCGACTTCAACACCTACACGGCGACCGAACTCCGCGGTGCGCGCCAGGCGGACTACGCGGAGCAGGCCGCGATCGAGGTCCGCTTCGCGGCCGAGGTCCTGAAGCGCTCCGGCGTTCCCGCCCGGCCTGCCGCCACCGTGTTCTTCGGCGGAGGAACGCCGACGCTTCTGCCATCCGGCGACCTGAGCTCGATGCTGAACGCGGTGCGAGACGCGATCGGTCTTGCACCAGGTGCCGAGGTGACCACCGAGGCGAATCCCGACAGCGTGGATGCCCGCTATCTCGACGAGCTCGCCGCCGCGGGGTTCACCAGGGTCTCGTTCGGCATGCAGTCCGCTGTTCCGCGCGTGTTGCGAACGCTCGAGCGCACGCACGACCCCGAGCGGGTGCCGCAGGTGGTGAGCTGGGCCAAGGATGCCGGCCTGCAGGTGAGCCTCGACCTCATCTACGGCACGCCGGGAGAGTCCCTCGACGACTGGGCGACCTCCGTCGACGCCGCACTGGAGTGCCGCCCAGACCACCTCTCGGCCTACGCGCTCATCGTCGAGGACGGCACGAAGCTCGCCCGCCAGATCCGCCGAGGAGAAATTGCCGAGCCGGACGAGGACCTGCAGGCCGACATGTACGAGCTCGCCGACGATCGGCTCGGCTCAGCCGGCTTCGAGTGGTACGAGGTGAGCAACTGGGCCACGGATGCCGCGCACCGTTCACGGCACAACCTGGGCTACTGGCTCGGCCATGACTGGTGGGGGGTGGGGCCGGGCGCGCACAGCCACGTCGGCGGCGTGCGGTGGTGGAACGTCAAGCATCCCGCCGCCTATGCGCAGCGCGTGCTCGCGGGCGACTCGCCAGGGGCCGGCCGAGAGACGCTGGATGCCGGCACGCGCGCCTTCGAGGACGTGCTGCTGCGGGTGCGCATCCGCGACGGCCTGCCGACGGAGGTGCTGAACCCGACGGGCCGTTCCGCGGTCGCCGGTCTCATCGCGGACGGCCTCGTGGACGCGAAAGCCGCCCTGCACGGATCGGTGGAACTGACCCGTGCAGGGCGGCTGCTGGCCGACGCTGTCGTGCGCCGGCTGACGGCGTGACTACTTCACCCAGTTGACGGTGAAGATGTACCTCGCCGGCTGACCGTTGCGAATGGCGTTCGGAACCTGAACGGCGTGCACGATGGCGATGACGAACAGTGCCACCGATGCGAGCCAGAGGATCAGCGCGAGAATCCACCCGACGAACGGGATGAGCGCCAGAACCCAGGCGGCGAGACCGACGATGAGACGGATCAACTGAAAGTTGAAGTTGTCGATGTTGGCTCGGCGGATGGGATCGGCGGTCTTGTCCTTGTCGATCAGGTAGAAGATCAGGGCGGGGATCCAGCTGAAGAACACCGACAACCAGAGGTTGATCTGGAGGTTCTGGAAACCGCCATCCGGGTACCCGGCCTGCTGGTACTGCCCGGGCTGGGCGTACGCTCCGGGAGGCGGAGGCGGCGCTCCGTACGGAGCCTGCTGGTAGCTGCCCTGCGGTGGCTGCGGCGAACCCTGAGGCGGAGCGTTCGGGTTCTCAGGGGGAGGCGGTGGGACGTTGCTCATGATCTCTCCTTCTTGGGTGGTGCGGATGCCTTGGGTGGTGCGGATGCCGTCGACGTGGCGGCAGCACGTCTACTTGATGAAGCGCACGGCGAACGGATAGCGGTAGCTGCCGCCCGCGTTGACGCGCATGCCGCCGATGATCGAGAAGACGACGTCGATCACCACGAGCGCCCAGCCCACCAGCGCGAGGATGAGCGCCAGAATGAACCAGCCGCCGCCGAACAGCAGGGGCACGAAGAGCGCAATGCGCAGAATGAGCGCCACGATCGCCCAGATGATCATGGCTCCCACCATGGTGATCTGGAAGTTGAGCGCCTCCTTCGCCTCGTTACGCACGCGCTCCCCGCGCTTGCCGAACGCGAGGTAGAACACCAGCGACGGGATGATCGCGAGGATGGCGAGCCATCCCGTGAACAGTGCGAGGAACGAGATGGCCCCACCGAAGTGCGACCACGCGGCGTACGACTTGTCCTGCTCGGGCGTCAGCGGGCCGGCCGGAGCCGGCGTCGCGTACTGCGGCTGCTGAGCGTATTGCGGTGGCTGCTGACTGTACGGTTGCTGGCCGTACTGCTGTTGGCCGTATTGTGGCGGCTGCTGCCCGTACTGCGGCGGCTGCTGACCGTATTGAGGAGGCTGCGGCGCCGGCGGCGGATTCTCACCGGGCGGCTGTTGAGGGACATTCGGATCGCTCATGGCGGTGCGCCTTTCGACGGCATGCAGGATGCGTGTCTCGCCCTTTACGAGATAGCGCTAAAAGTACTGCCCGGCATGCTCGTCTGCAATGATTCCGCGCCGGCACCCGCGTACTGGGGCATTAGCACCCCGACCCGAAGGGCAGCGGATTCTCAGTCCGCGGCGGTGGTGACTAACCTGAAACTCCTCTCACCCGATCGGCTGAGGTCGCGACAGGTCCCGACTCCCGGATCAAGAGCAGCATCCTCGTCGCGCCCCCGGGATATGATTGGCACTCGACCGCAACGAGTGCCAATCGCGTAGGGCCGGAGTCGATGACCGGAAGGGAGCTGGCGCCATGGTGACAGAACGCAGCCTCGAGGTCCTCCGTGTGATAGTGCAGGACTACGTGGCCTCCCGTGAACCCGTCGGTTCGAAGAGCATCGTGGAACGGCACGGGTTCGACGTCTCGGCCGCGACCATCCGCAACGACATGGCGGCGCTCGAAGAGGAGGAGCTCATCGCAGCTCCGCACACCTCGTCAGGGCGAGTTCCGACCGACAAGGGATACCGGCTGTTCGTCGACAGGATGTCCGAGCTGCGCCCGCTCTCCAGCGCACAACGTCAGGCGATCGAGGTGTTCCTGGGCCAGTCGGTCGACGTGGACGACGTTCTCGCCAGAACCGTGCGCCTTCTCGCCCAGCTCACGCACCAGGTCGCCCTGGTGCAGTACCCGTCGGTGTCTCGAGCCAGGGTGCGGCACATCGAATTCGTTCCCCTCGCGCCGCGCCGTGTGCTGTGCGTGCTGATCGCCGACTCCGGCGTCGTCGAGCAGGGCGTCGCCGAGCCGGAGAGCGACCTGGGTGAGGATGCCCTCGCCGAGGTTCGCGCACAGGTGAACGCCCAGAGCGCGGGGATGCGGCTGGCGGACGCGGCGGCGGTGTTGCGTCGCCTCCCTTCCACTCTTCCGGCCGAGCGATGGACGCCGCAGGCGCGGGAGACCGTCGCCTCGTTGTGCCAGGTGATCGTCGATCAGATCGAGGCGACCCGACAGGAACGGCTCATCATGGCGGGGGCCGCGAATCTGGTCCGGACCGAGAACGACTTCAGCGGCAGCGTCACGCCCGTGCTGGAGGCGATCGAGGAGCAGGTGGAGCTGCTGAAGCTGTTCGGCGAGATGGCCCGCGAGATGGACAGGGAGCAATACGGCGTCTCTGTGCGGATCGGGCGCGAGAACGCGGTATCGCCGTTCTCCGAGGCATCCGTCGTGGCAAGCGGCTACGCCGGTTCCGGCATCGACGTCGCGAGGCTCGGCGTGCTCGGGCCGACCCGCATGGACTACTCCAACAACATGGCCGCCGTACGCGCGGTGGCCCGCTATCTTTCCCGGCTGCTCGGCGAATGACCCTGCCGGTGGCGAGAAACGTTCACAACACGATCAGTTAAGGAAACCCCTCTTCCGTGGCCGACCACTACGAAGTACTCGGCGTCGCCCGCGACGCCAGCCCCGACGAGATCAAGAAGGCATACCGCCGCCTTGCACGCGAACTGCACCCCGACGTGAACCCGAGCCCCGAGGCCGCCGAACGGTTCAAGCTCGTCACGCACGCCTACGACGTGCTCAGCGACCCGCAGCAGAGGCAGCAGTACGACCTCGGTCCGCAGCCGGGGTTCGACGGCGGCGGTTTCGGGTTCGGCGACATCTTCGAGACGTTCTTCGGCGGCGCGTCGGGCGGGGCTCAGCGGGGTCCGCGATCCCGCAGGGAACGCGGACAGGATGCCCTGCTTCGCGTGGAGGTGGACCTCGACGAGGTCATCTTCGGAGCCCACCGCGACCTCGAGGTGGACACCGCCGTGGTGTGCGAGACGTGCGGCGGCTCATGCTGCCAGCCGGGCACCGCACCGGTAACGTGCGACATCTGCCACGGAACGGGAAGCATCCAGCGCACCGTGCGATCCCTGCTCGGCAACGTGATGACCTCATCGCCGTGCGGCACCTGCCGCGGGTACGGCACGGTCATCGCCACCCCGTGCGTGACGTGCCAGGGTCAAGGCAGGGTCCGCGCTAGGCGCACCGTGCCCGTCGACATCCCTGCCGGCGTCGACACCGGACTTCGGCTTCAGATGCCGGGCAGCGGCGAGGCCGGCCCGGCAGGCGGCCCGAACGGCGACCTGTACCTGGAGATCAAGGTGCGGCACCACGACGTCTTCAGCCGCGACGGCGACGACCTGCTGTGCACGCTGACGGTCTCGATGGCGGATGCCGTGCTCGGCGCTCACACGAAGGTGAAGGCGCTCGACGGCGACATCGACCTCGAGCTGAAGCCCGGTGTGCAGAGCGCCGACGTCATCACCGTGAAGGGCAGGGGCATCACACACCTGCGCGGCACGGGACGCGGCGACCTGCGCGTCGGCGTGCAGGTCGTGACGCCGACCAAGCTGGACCGCAAGGAGCGCGACCTCATCGAGCAGTTCGCGAAGCATCACAAGACGGAGGAACCCTCTCTCGCACGGTTCCAGCAGGGACTGTTCGCCAAGCTTCGCGACAGGTTCCTCTAGGCGAGCATGGCCAACCTGTACCTCCGCGAGGACTTCGACGACGCCGTCGTCGGCGGCGACATCGTGCTCGAAGGCGCAGAGGCCAAGCACGTCGTCAGCGTGAGCCGCACTCGGGTGGGCGACGCGCTGAGGGTGACGAACGGGAGCGGACTCGTCGTCGACGGCGCCGTGCAGAGCGCGGAGCCGTCCCGTGTGGTCGTACGCGTGGATGCCGTCACTCGCGTCGAACGGCCGCATCCGCGGATCGTGCTGGTGCAGGCGCTGGCGAAGGGCGACAGGGACGAGCTGGCCGTTCAGGCGGCGGTCGAGCTGGGCGTCGACGAGGTGGTGCCGTGGCAGGCATCCCGTTCCGTGTCCCGATGGCAGGGAGACAAGGCGCTCAAGGGTGTTCAGCGCTGGCGCACGATCGTGCGGGAGGCCACGAAGCAGTCCATGCGCGCCTGGCTGCCCGACGTCGCCGAACCGGCGACGACCGCGCAGCTGGCCGAGCGTGGGAGTGGCAGCCGGATGCTCGTGCTCGAGCCGGGCGCTGACGCGCCGCTCACAGGCATCGGCTGGTCCGTCGACGACGGTCGCGACCTCGTGGTGGTGGTCGGCCCGGAGGGAGGAATCGCTCCCGAGGAGTCGGCGAGGCTCGCCTCCGCCAGCGCGACCTCGGTTCGCCTCGGCGACTCCGTGCTGCGCACCTCGAGCGCAGGGCCTGCCGCTATCGCAGTGCTGAACGCCGCGATCGGACGCTGGTGACCGGCCAGAACCGTGCCAGCCCGTGCCGGTCGTTCTTCGTAGAATGAAAGGCATGACTCAGACGGAGCCGAGCATCTTCACGCGCATCATCGACCGGGAGATCCCGGCCGACGTGGTGTACGAGGACGACTCGGTGATCGCATTCAACGACATCGCACCGCAGGCGCCCCTGCACGTCGTCGTCGTGCCGAAGACGGCCGACTACCGCGACGTGGTCGAACTCGCGTCGGGCGACCCTGCGCTTCTGGCGCACGTCGTCGAGGTGGCGAAACAGGTGGCCGATGAACGCGCCGACGGCGAGTTCCGGCTGATCTTCAACAACGGCGAATCGGCCGGCCAGACGATCTTCCACGTGCACGCACACGTGCTCGGTGGGGGTCTATCGGAAGGAACACTTGGCTCGAAGTGATGAGACGTCGGCTGCGGCCGACGTCGCCCGCGACAACGCGGAAGCCCGGCTGCACGTCGATGGCGTCGCCATGGTGCGACTGCTCGGGGCGCAGGATCGCCTGCTGACGACGATCGAGAAGCAGTACCCGTTGGTCAGCGTGCACGTTCGGGGCAACGACATCTCGATCACCGGCGATCCGACCCAGGTCGAGGCCGCCCGCACGCTCGTCGAGGAGCTGCTCATCATGGTGCGCGAAGGCCAAGACCTCTCGCCCGTCGAAGTGGCGAGCTCGGCGAGGATCATCCAGAACGGATCCAGCCCGGCCGACGTCTTCGGCCAGGCGATCCTGACCTCGCGTGGCAAGACGATCCGGCCGAAGACGCTCGGACAGAAGGAGTATGTCGACGCGATCGACCACAACGCGATCGTGTTCGGCATCGGCCCTGCGGGCACCGGCAAGACCTACCTGGCGATGGCGAAGGCGGTGCAGGCTCTACAGCGCAAGGAGGTCGACCGCATCATCCTCTCCCGCCCGGCGATCGAGGCGGGGGAGCGGCTCGGCTATCTGCCAGGCACACTGACCGACAAGATCGACCCCTATCTGCGGCCGCTGTACGACGCCCTGAACGAGATGATGGACCCCGAGCTCGTGCCCAAGCTGCTCGCCAGCGGCACCATCGAGGTTGCACCGCTGGCGTACATGCGCGGAAGAACGTTGAACGACTCGTTCATCGTGCTCGACGAGGCCCAGAACACCACGCCCGAGCAGATGAAGATGTTCCTCACGCGCCTCGGGTTCGGCTCGAAGATGGTGGTCACCGGAGACATCACGCAGATCGACCTGCCGACGTCGGCGAGCGGTCTTCGCCTCGTGACGCGAGTGCTCGACGGCATCGACGACATCCACTTCTCACGGCTGACCAGCGACGACGTCGTGCGTCACACGCTGGTGGGCCGCATCGTGGATGCCTACACCGAGTACGACGCGCGCAAGCAGGCAGAGCACTACGAGCGCGAGCAGGCCAGGGAGTTCGCGAGCCGCGCCGAGCGTCGGGGATCGATTCCCCGCGACCACCTGCCGCCCAAGCGTCGCTGACCCTGACGCCACTGCACGTAAGCAGCCGAAGCCGAGAGACGCGAAGAGGACACCGTGAGCATCGAAGTCAACAACGAATCGGCCGTCGAGGTCGACGAGGCGGCGCTGCAGCGCCTCGCCGCCTACGCGCTCGACATGATGCACGTGTCGACCGAGGCTGAGCTGGCGATCCTGCTCGTCGACGAGGCCGCCATGGAGCAGCTGCACGTGCAGTGGATGGACGAGCCGGGCCCGACGGATGTCTTGAGCTTTCCGATGGACGAACTGCGGCCGGGCACGGAGGACGAGCCGACGCCGGCCGGTCTGCTTGGTGACGTGGTGCTCTGCCCGCAGGTGGCGGGCGCACAGGCGGAGGCGGCCGGGCACGGGCTGATGGACGAGCTGAAGCTGCTCACCGCACACGGCATCCTCCACCTGCTCGGATTCGACCACGCCGAGCCCGACGAGGAGCGCGAGATGTTCGCCATCCAGCGCGACGTACTGGTGGGGTTCGCGGTCGCCGAACGACGACGATAGGCGCTCTCGTGATCGCTCTGTTCTTCGTCATCGCGCTGCTGCTGGTGGCATTCGGCGGTCTCATGGCGGCCGTCGACGCGGCCATCTCGGTTCAGTCCAGGGCGGACATCGCGGAGCTGGCGCAGGCATCCCGCTTCCGTCGGTCGCTTGAGGCGATCTCCGCCGATCCGGGTGCGCACCTGAACGCGGTGAGCTTCTCCCGCATCATCGCGGAGACCACGGCGGCGGTGCTCGTCACGCTGGCGTTCGCGAGCGTGTTCTCCCAGTGGTGGCTGACGCTGATCCTCTCGGCGGCGCTGATGACGGGCGCGTCGTTCGTGCTGGTCGGTACGAGCCCGCGGAGCGTCGGCAGGGCGCACGCCAAGAGACTGCTCATCGCGACGGCACCGCTCGTGCACGGCATCCGGGTGCTCATCGGCCCGATCGCCCGTGGTCTGGTCGAGCTCGGCAACCGGGTGACGCCGTCGAGGGCGAGGTCGGCCGCCGTCGCGAACGAGGAGCAGCTGCTCAGCATCGTCGACGAGGCGGCGGAGCTCGACGTTCTCGAGGAGGACGACCGGGAGCTCATCCACTCCATCTTCGAGTTCAACGAGACGTTCGTGCGCGAGGTGATGATCCCGCGCACCGACATGGTGACCGTTGACGCCGATGCCACCGTCTCGGCCGCGATGAGCCTGTTCCTGGCGAAGGGTGTCTCACGGATGCCGGTGGTGGGCGACGACGTCGACGAGGTGTCGGGCATCCTTTACCTGCGCGATCTGGCGCAGCAGGCGTACGAACGGCCGCTCGACGTGGATGTCGCCACCATCGCGCCGCTGGCTCGGCCCGCGCTGTTCGTGCCGGAGTCGAAGAAGGTGGATGCCCTGCTGCGGCAGATGCAGCTGGAATCGAACCACCTCGCGATGGTGGTGGACGAGTACGGCGGCATCGCCGGCCTCGTCACCCTTGAGGACCTCATCGAGGAGCTCGTCGGCGACATCTCCGACGAGTACGACCACGACGTGCCGCTCGTCGAGCCCCTCGGCGACGACAGGTTCCGGGTCAGCGCGCGACTGCCGGTCGACGAGCTCGGCGATCTGTTCGGCATCGAGCTCGACGACGACGACGTCGACTCGGTCGGCGGGCTGCTGGCCAAGGCACTCGGCCGACTCCCGGTGGAGGGATCGGTGGCGACGATCGGCGGGCTACGGCTCACAGCTGATCGCGCCGAGGGTCGGAGGCGCCGCATCAGCACGGTGATGGCGGAACGGGACGCCGCACTCTTCGGCATCGCGGAGGCGTCCGGCGACGCGATCGAGGCAGTGCCGGGCCGACGCCGCACGGACGATTCCCGCGAACGAACCGGCCCGATCCCCGCGCAGACGGGCGGACATGCGAGAGGACACGACCGATGAGCCGCGCGAAGCGCACCAAGCAGGCAGACGCCGTCGATGACGATCAGCCGTACCGGGCGGGTTTCGTCTCGTTCGTCGGCCGCCCGAACGTCGGCAAGTCCACGCTGATGAACGCGCTCGTGGGCGAGAAGGTCGCTATCACGAGTTCCAAACCGCAGACGACGCGCCGCGCGATCCGCGGCATCGTGAACCGGCCAGACGGTCAGATCATCGTCGTCGACACCCCAGGCATCCATCGTCCCCGAACACTTCTCGGGGAGCGGCTCAACTCGCTCGTGCAGTCGACGCTCGGCGAGGTCGACGTGATCGGGTTCTGTGTACCCGCCGACGAGAAGGTCGGGCCGGGCGACCGGTTCATCAACGAGCGGCTCGACGACTTCCCGCGCGCCAAGAAGGTCGCGATCGTCACCAAGACGGATGCGGCATCCAAGGCCGCCGTCGCCGACCAGCTGCTTGCCGTTTCCGGTCTGCGTGAGTGGGACACCATCATCCCCCTCTCTGCGGTGCGCAACGACCAGCTCGACATCCTCGTCGACGAGCTGATCCGGCTTCTGCCCATCTCGCCCCAGCTCTACCCGGACGACACGATCACCGACGAACAGTTGGAGGACCGGATCGCCGAGTACATCCGCGAGGCGGTGCTCGAAGACGTGCGAGACGAGCTTCCGCACTCACTCGCGGTGACGATCGATGACATCATCGAGCGCGACGACAAGCCGCTCACTGAGATCTACGCGAACCTGTTCGTGGAGCGCGACAGCCAGAAGGCGATCGTGATCGGCAAGGGCGGAGCGCGTCTGAGAACCATCGGCGAGACCGCTCGGGCGCAGATCGAGCCCCTGGTGGGCGGGAAGGTCTTCCTCTCCCTGCGGGTGAAGGTGGCGAAGGAGTGGCAGCGCGACCCGAAGCAGCTCGGCCGACTCGGCTTCTGAGCAGCCCAGCGGCTGCGCGGGTCCGTCCATCGGATGCACGGGCATCCGTCTGCAGGATGATTCCCGCTCCGAACGGCATCGGGCGTGCGTCCGTCGCCAGTACCGTTGACGGGTGATCCGATCCATCAGCCGCGCTCAGCTCATCGTCGACGTCGTCGTCGCGAGCGTGCTGCTGCTGCTCGTGATCTGGAGTGCCACGATTCAGTCGCCCATCGCCGGACCCGTCGTGGTGCTGCTGTTGTGCGGTGCCCTCGCCGTGCGTCGGCTCAGTCCGGCGCTCGCGCTGATCGGAGCCTGGGCCGGCGCCCTGCTGCAGATCGCGGTGCTCGTGGCCGTCACCCCTGCGGATGCCGCTGTGCTCGGCGTCGCCTACGCGTCGGCGTCGTACGGCACGCGGACGATTCGGCTCATCGGGCTCGCATCCTCGATCACCGGTGGTGCGATCGCGGCGGTCTACCTGACGTTGTCATCGCGGGACGACTACATCAACCCGGTCGGGTCGCCGACGCACACCGTCGTCACGCTCATCGCTCTCGGCATCGGCATGATCACCCTGTTCGTGTTGAGCTGGACGCTCGGCCTGCTGGCCCGCACCGTGCGCCAGTCGCGTGAGGCGAAGGTGCAGGCGGCCGTCGCCGCTCAGCGCGCCGCGTACGAATCGGCGATCGAGCAGGAGCGCACTCGCATCGCCAGGGACATGCACGACGTCGTCGCGCACTCGTTGGCCGTGGTGATCGCCCAGGCGGACGGTGCGCGATATGCGGGTGCGACCAGTCCCGAGGTGCAGTCGGATGCCCTGGGCACGATCTCCGCGACGGCGCGGTCGGCGCTCACCGAGGTGCGGCTGCTGCTCACCCAATTGCGCAGGGAGGTGCCGGACGGGCCGCAGCCATCGCTCGACGACCTGCCTGCGCTCATCGCCGGCATGCGGGGAGCGGGGCTGAGGATCGCAGAGACCACGAGCGGCACACCCGTTCCGCTGCTGCAGGGCACTGGGCTGGCCGCGTATCGCATCCTGCAGGAGGCTCTGACGAACGCATTGCGGCACGGCGATCCGGCGAGATCGGTGACCGTCGAGCTGCTCTGGGAGCCGGAGGCGCTGCATCTCCGGGTGCGCAATGCGGTGGTGGCCGTCGCGCCCGGTACCGAGCCCGCCGACGCCGTGAGGTCCGCCGGGCACGGACTACCCGGCATGCGGGAGCGAGCGGCACTGGCGGGCGGCACCCTGACGGCGGGTCCCGCGGCCGATACGGCCGGGGCATATGAAGTGTTCGCGGTGCTTCCGACGACGGTCGCACCGCGGGAGGAGGCGGGACAGTGACCGATCGCATCCATACCGGCGCTGACCGGATCAGGGTGGCGCTCGTGGACGACCAGGCGTTGTTCCGAGCCGGCGTTCGCATGCTCATCCAGTCGCAGGCCGACCTCGAGTTCGCGGGAGAGGCGGCCAACGGGCGGGAGGCTGTCGAGCTCGCCACGCGAGAGCGGCCCGACGTCATCCTGATGGATGTTCGCATGCCCGAGCTCGACGGCGTCGCCGCAACCGCGCAGATCGTCGCGCGCAACACGGGTGCGACGCCCCGCGTGCTCGTGCTCACGACGTTCGACGTCGACGAGAGTGCGGCGAGGGCCATCCAGGCCGGTGCCAGCGGTTTCGTGCTGAAGGATGCCGACCCCGAGTTCCTGCTCGCGGCCATCCGCACCGTTCACGCGGGCAACGCCGTGATCGCCGCGTCCGCGACGCGCAGGCTGCTCGAGCAGTTCACGGCGCGCCAGGAGAAACGGGCCCCCGCCGAGCTGCAGACGCTCACCGTCAGGGAGCGGCAGATCTTCGACCTTGCGGCGCGGGCACTCAGCAACGGTGAGATCGCCGAGCGCGAGTATCTCTCCGAGGCGACGGTGAAGACGCACATCTCGCGCGTACTGACCAAGCTCGGGCTGCGCGATCGCGTGCAGTTGGTCGCGTACGCCTACGAGAACGGCCTGATGGACTGACCGGATCATCCTGAGGTCGCATCGGAATGGCCCGCTCGGCCGACGAGGACGACCTGGCGCCATCCGTAGCGTCGAAGGCATGCAGATCACTCGTTCGGACCTCGGCCTGGCCGCGCGCGTAGCAGGCCTCACGAAGACGTACGGCACCGGAAGCAGCGCCGTGACGGCACTCGACGACGTCTCCGTCGGCATCCGCCGTGGGGAGTTCATCGCTGTGATCGGGGCCAGCGGCTCCGGCAAGTCGACGCTGATGCACATCATGGCCGGACTCGACGTGCCGACGAGCGGCCGTGCCTGGCTGGGCGACCGGGAACTGACCGCGCTCGGCGACCGCGAGCTCACGCGGGTGCGCCGCCGGTCTGCGGGCTTCGTCTTCCAATCGTTCAACCTCGTGCCCGTGCTCGATGTGCGGTCGAACATCCTGCTGCCGTTCGAGCTCGACGGACGGCAGCCGACCGCAGAGGAGCTCGGCTGGATCGATCACCTCATCGGCACGCTCGGCCTCTCCGCACGCACGGCGCACCGCCCGTACGAGCTCTCAGGCGGCCAGCAGCAGCGCGTCGCCATCGCCAGGGCCCTCGCCACCCGGCCGGAGGTGATCTTCGCGGACGAGCCGACCGGCAACCTCGATTCGCGCACCGGGCGCGAGGTTCTCGCGCTGCTGGCCGAGGCATCCACCGCGTACGGGCAGAGCGTCGCGATGGTGTCCCACGACCCGCTCGCCTCCAGCCACGCCGACCGCATCATCATGCTCGCCGACGGTCGCATCGTGCACGATGGACCACGGATGGCCGCCGCCGACGTGGCGGAGCTCATGCTCTCCGCTGAGGCTGTGCGATGACGCCCGCAACGGGTCGCAGCCGAGGCCTGCGCACCGGGAAGGGGCTCCGCGACAACGTGGCGACGCTGCTGGTCTCCGGAGTCAGCGCATTGTTCGGTGCGGCGCTCATCGAGGCGACCGCGCTGATCACCGGCGCGATCGCCGTTTCCGCCGAAGCGTCATCGCCGACGGTCGCGATCGGCCTGGGCACCGTGTCCGCCGTCTTCCTGCTGCTGGCCGTGTACGTCGCCGCCGTGGTCACCTCCAACACGTTCGCCACCATCGTGGCCGGCCGGCGTCGATCGATCGCACTCCTGCGCGTGCTCGGCGCCGAGTCCTCTGGGGTGCGTCGCGCACTCGCCGCTGAGGGCCTCGTCGTCGGAACGGTCGGTGCAGCAACAGGACTCGTGGTCGGCGTGCTCGCGGCATGGCTGATCGTCTCGATCGGGATGGCGCAGGGCTGGCTGCCGACGACCGGCTACGACCTGCTCACGCCAGCACTGATCGCACCGTTCCTGATCGTCGCGCTGACGACCTGGCTCGCCGCCTGGATCGGATGCCGCAGCGTCACCGCCGTCTCCCCGCTGGAAGCGACGGCGGCAGCAGCCGACCCGACGCACGTCGCGAGGCGCCCGAGGGCGCGCACAGCGGTCGCCATCGTGCTGATCGTGCTCGGCGTCGCGCTCATGGGACTGGGGCTCATTGCCGGAATGATCAGTCCCGCGGCGCTCCTCATCTCGTTCGTCGGCGGGGTGCTGTCGTTCTCCGCCGTCATCGCTGCCGCGGGGCGGATCATGCCGCGCGTCCTGCGGCTGGTGGGCCGCTGGTTCGGCTCGACACCGGCCGCCCGCATCGCGACGGCTAACGCGGCACGCTACCCGGAACGCAGCACTCGAGCGACCATGGCGCTCGTGATCGGCGTCACGCTCGTGACCACATTCGGCGTCGCGCTCACCACGTACAGCCAAGCGATCACGCATCAGGTCGACATGACGGCGACGGAGCGGCGGGAGATGACCGGAACGATCTCGCTCACGATCGGCATCTTCTCCGTGCTGGTCGGATTCTCCGCCTTGATCGCGGCCGTCGGGCTCGTGAACACGCTCACCGTCGGCATGCTGCAGCGCATCAGGGAGCTCGGCCTGCTGCGCGCGCTCGGGTTCAGCAAGGGACAGCTGCGCACCATGATCCTGGTGGAGGGAGCGCAGCTGACGGTCGGCGCCGTGGTGTTCGGACTGGTGCTCGGCACGTTCTACGGATGGGTAGCCGCGCAGTCGCTGATGGGCAGCCTCGTGCGCGGAGTGCTCGCTCCATCGGTGCCGTGGACGATCGTGGCCGTCGTGATCGGCGGTGGCATCCTGCTCACCGCAGTGTGCAGCATCCTGGCGTCACGCCGAGCCGGCGCCGTGTCCCCGGTCGCGGCGCTGGCCGTCGAGTAGCCCGCCCAGCGCGCTGTAGGTGGTCGGGCATCCGTAGGCTGGAGGGATGCCGCGCATGCCCGACCTGCCCGTGAACCACTACCGAGGACGAGACGGCGCCTCCCTCGTCTATCGCGACCTCGGCGACGGTCGCCCGGTCGTGCTGATCCACGGGTTCTTCTCCACGGCGTACGTCAATTGGATCCGCTACGGGCACGCGAAGCTGCTCGCCGATTCCGGCTTCCGGGTGATCATGCCCGACCTGCGGGCGCACGGCGGCAGCGACAAGACTCACGACCCCCAGCACTATCCGCGCGATGTGCTTGCCGACGACGCCTTCGGTCTGATCGAACAGCTGGGCCTCACCGACTACGACCTGGGCGGCTACTCGCTCGGCGCACGAACGACGGTGCGGATGCTCGTGCGCGGCGCCCAGCCCGGTCGCGCTGTTGTCGCGGGCATGGGTCTCGGTGGCATCACCGAGGTGGAGAAGCGCAACGAGTTCTTCGCGCGCGTCTTCGACGGCCTGGGAACGCACCAGCGCGGCAGCGAGGAATGGCGCTCGGAGGCCTTCATGCACACGACGGGAGGCGACCCCGTGCCGCTGCGCCTCGTACTGGAGACCTCGGTGGGAGCCACCGTCGACGAGCTCGCCGGCATCACCACGCCGACCCTGGTCGTCATGGGTGACGACGACCGCGGGCACGGGTCCGGCGCCGAACTCGCCGACGCGATGCCGCTGGCGAAGTTCGTCGAGGTCCCGGGCAACCACATGAGCGCGGTCACCGACCCGGCACTCGGCATCGCGATGCGGGACTTCCTCGTGCGCTGACGTGCGCAACCCCGCGCTAGAGGCGATTGAGGGTTGGACGAGGGAGCTTGCTCGCTTGGCCAGCCCGATTGAGCCTTTGAGCGGCAACGCCGCGATAGAGTGCAACTAGGCGCGATTGGTCGGATGTTTCCCGTCGATCGGCCGACCATCATCACCCCGTTCTCCACCGAAAGCAGGCAGCCGTGCGCATTGCGAACCTCTCCGGCCGACTCGTTCTCCTCTCCGGCGACCGCGCTTTGGACGTCGAGCAGGCCAGCGACGGCCGCTTCTCGTCCGATCCGCAGTCGGTCTACGAGCGCTGGAGCGAGTTCGCGCAGTGGGCGGCCACTCAGGATGCCGCGAACGGCGCGCAGTACGAGACGCACGACCTCGGACCTGCAGTTCCGCGGCCGCCGCAGGTGTTCGCGATCGGGCTGAACTACGCGAGCCATGCGGGGGAGTCGGGGCTGAACATCCCCGAGAACCCGATGGTCTTCACCAAGTTCGTCTCCAGCTTCACCGGCGCCGACGTGGAGGTCGAGCTCACGGGCGACACCGTCGACTGGGAGGTCGAGCTCGTCGCAGTGATCGGCGAGGGCGGGCGCGGCATCACTGAGCAGGACGCCTGGGATCACGTCGCAGGCCTTACCATCGGTCAGGACATCAGCGACCGGACGGTGCAGTTCTGGGGCGAGCCGGCGCAGTTCTCGATCGGCAAGTCGCTGAAGGGATTCGCCCCGATCGGACCGGCCGTCGTCACCTTGGACGAGCTGGCGACGATCGCTGACCGGTCCGACCTTTCGATCGGGTGCACGCTCACCCGCGCCGACGGCAGCACGGAGGTGCTGCAGAACGGTCGCACGCGGGACATGATTTTCTCCGTGCCGTCGCTCATCTCCCGGCTCTCCGCGCTCGTCGAGCTCCTGCCGGGCGACGTGATCTTCACCGGGACCCCGGAAGGCGTCGGCCTCGGCCGCACTCCGCGGGTGTACCTGGAGCCGGGGCAGAGCGTGACGAGCGAGATCGAGGGCCTGGGGAGCATCCGCCAGCGCTTCGTAGCGCCGAGCGCAGAGCGGGGCTGACGCCCGTCCGGATGAGGTGGGTGGCGGGATGCCCCGGCGACGGGTGTACCCTGAACTCGTGCGCTTCGGCATGCTCCTTCTTAGCTGCCGCGACGAGGCCTAGTCTCTCGGCCTCCCTCGTCGCGGAGTTCGTCGTCGGCTGAACAACTTTCGCGAGAACGAGAAGAAGAGAAGACCATGCAGAACACCCAGCAGCCGTCTGCAATGCCGATCCACAAATATCGGCCCTTTCACGAGCAGATCCGCGTCGACCTTCCCGACCGCACCTGGCCGGATGCCCGCATCACCAAGGCACCGCGGTGGTGCGCCGTCGACCTGCGCGACGGCAACCAGGCACTGATCGACCCGATGAGCCCCGAACGCAAGCGGATCATGTTCGACCTTCTGGTGCGCATGGGCTACAAGGAGATCGAGGTCGGGTTCCCGAGCGCGAGCCAGACGGACTTCGACTTCGTGCGCAGCCTCATCGAGACCGGCGCGATTCCCGACGATGTGACCATCCAGGTGCTGACGCAGGCGCGCGACCATCTGATCGAGCGCACCTACGAGGCCATCCGCGGCGCCAAGCAGGCCATCGTGCACCTCTACAACTCCACGAGCGTTCTGCAACGAGCCGTCGTGTTCCGCACCGATCAGCGCGGCATCATCGACATCGCGCTGCGCGGCGCCCGCAAGTGCAAGGAGCTCGAGTCCACCGTTCCCGGCACGACGATCTACTACGAATACTCGCCGGAGAGCTACACCGGCACGGAGCTCGAGTTCGCCGCCGGCATCTGCAACCAGGTGCTGGAGGTCTTCGAGCCCACTCCCGAGCGCAACGTGATCATCAACCTGCCTGCGACGGTGGAGATGGCGACACCGAACGTGTACGCGGACTCGATCGAGTGGATGTCGCGGCACCTGAACCACCGCGAGAACGTCATCCTTTCGCTGCATCCGCACAACGACCGCGGCACGGCGATCGCTGCCGCGGAGCTCGGCTACCTGGCGGGCGCCGACCGCATCGAGGGATGCCTGTTCGGCAACGGCGAGCGCACCGGCAACGTCGACATCGTGGCGCTGGGCGTCAACCTGTTCACCCAGGGAATCGACCCGCAGATCGACTTCAGCGACATCGATGGCATCAAGCACACGGTCGAGTACTGCAACCAGCTGCCGGTGAACGAGCGGCATCCCTGGGTGGGCGACCTGGTTTTCACCGCGTTCAGCGGTTCGCACCAGGACGCCATCAAGAAGGGGTTCGAGGCCATGGCCTCGAACGCCGACGAGCAGGGAGTGGAGGTCGACGACCTCGTGTGGGCGGTGCCCTATCTGCCGGTCGACCCCAAGGATCTGGGTCGCAGCTACGAGGCGGTCATCCGCGTCAACTCGCAGTCCGGCAAGGGCGGTGTCGCGTACCTGTTGAAGAACGATCACGCGCTCGACCTACCGCGCAAGCTGCAGATCGAGTTCTCCGGAGTGGTGCAGGCGAAGACGGATGCCGAGGGCGGCGAGGTCACGAGCGATCAGCTCTGGAGCATCTTCAGCGACGAGTACCTGCCGAGCGCCGAGGAGACGGCGAAGTGGGGCCGCTTCGAGGTGCAGTCCACCGCGACGACGAAGGACGAGTCGGGCACGCTCTCACTCCGCGTGAAGCTGCGCGACGGGCACGACGTCGAGTGGACCGAGGCGAGCGGCAACGGCCCGATCGACGCGTTCCTCGCGCTGCTCGCCGCGCGAGGCATCCAGGTGTCGCTCTACGACTACGTCGAGCACACCATGTCGGAGGGCGGTGACGCCCAGGCCGCCTCGTACGTCGAGTTGCAGGTGGGCGAGCGACGGCTGTGGGGTGTGGGCATCGACTCCGACACCGTCTCGGCGTCGCTGAAGGCCATCGTGTCGGCCGTCAACCGTGCGGTCCGCGTCGGCGATGGTGTGACCGAGCGTCAGCTGGCTTCCGCCTGATCCCGGCGCCTCCCACTGAGGTGATCGTCTCTCCTCTTCCCGGCGCGGCTGCGCCCGACAGCGGCGCGCCCGCCGGGTGGCACGGCGCGCGTTCCCTTGCGAGCGAACCGGATGCGTCGTTCGTCGTTCCCGAGCCGCTCAGAAGGCGGCTCGGGAACGGCATCGAGGCGGTCGTGTGGGTCAACGAGGTCGGCGGCGTCACAGTGCGCGGCCGGCTCGGCGACGACCGCGTGTTCGCGAAGTGGGCGCCCCGGGACAGCGAACTCGACCTTGCCGCGGAAGCGGTGCGGCTGGGATGGGCGAGCGGATTCGTGTGCGCCCCGGCCGTGCTCGACTACTCCTCGGACGACGACGGCGAGGTGCTCGTCACGCGTGCGCTGCCCGGCACGAACGCGGTGACCAAACACTGGCGCGCCGAGCCCGAGACGACCGTTCGCGCGCTCGGGGAAGGGTTGCGCCGCCTGCACGATGCGTTGCCCGTGGCCGGATGCCCGTTCGACTGGTCGGTCGCCGAGCGGATCGAGCGCAGCCGGGCGCAGGGCATACCGGAGCATGTAGCGGCGCTCGATCGGCTGGGCGAAGCGCCCGCCGTCGACGCTCTCGTGGTCTGCCACGGCGATGCGTGCGCTCCCAATACCCTCCTGGATGACGAGGGCGTCGTCGTCGGGTATGTGGATCTGGGCCGGATGGGCGTCGCAGACCGCTGGGCCGACATCGCGATCGGCGCGTGGAGCACGGAGTGGAACTACGGCCCTGGCTACGACGCCCTCTACTACGAGGCGTACGGAGTCGAGCCGGACCAGGAGCGCATCGCGTACTATCGCGCGCTGTGGGACGCGACCTGAGCTATTCCGCTGAGCCGCCTCCGTCCCGTTTCACGATGGGGATCGCGGAGGTCTCGGCCGCCACCTTGCGGCGGTACAGCATCCGTTGCTCCGGCAGCGACAGGTCGAAGACGACGGCGAGGATGCGGATCACCGCGGTGAGCGCGAACCCCGCGGTGCCCGAGACGAACAGGTCGAGTCCGAAACCGTGCAGAACGACGAGGAGCACGCATCCTGCCGCCGCGGCGACCGCGTACAACGACCCGACGTGCATGATGGCCACCGGCAGTCCCATGATCACGTCGCGCAGCACGCTGCCGCCGACCGCGGCGAAGACCCCGACGAACACGGCGGGCACGACGGGTACCCCGAGACCGAGCGCCTTCGCCGTTCCGAACGCGCCGAACATGCCGATCACCAGGGCATCCAGCACGACGATGAGGAAGTTCAGCCGGCGCAACGGCCCCGCAAGCAGCATGCCGAGCAGGGATGCCGCGATCACGGTGATCAGGTACCAGTTGTTGGAGAGCATGGCAGGACGCACGACCAGCAGCAGGTCTCTGATCAGCCCACCGCCGAGTCCGACAACGGTTCCGATGATCGCGACGCCGAGCAGGTCGAGCCGTCGCTGGCCGCGGAACCCCGAGGCGAAAAGGGCTCCCTGGATGCCGCCGAGGGCGACGGCGGTCAGATCCGCCCAGAGCGGGATGATGAAGGCAGGCTCGGTCACTGCTCCATTGTGAAGGGGGCCGCGGCGATAATGGACCGGTGCCCACCTACCGTGATGAAGCCGTCGTGCTGCGCACCCACAAGCTGGGTGAGGCCGACCGCATCGTCACGATGCTGACCAGGGGGCACGGCAAGGTGCGCGCGGTGGCCAAGGGCGTTCGCCGGACGGCCTCGAAGTTCGGTGCCCGGCTCGAACCGTTCATGGTCGCCGACGTGCAGCTCTACGAGGGACGCAGCCTCGATATCGTCAATCAGGCCGAGTCGCTCGGCGCGTACGGCGCGGAGATCGCCGGAGACTACTCGAGCTTCACCGCGGCCAACGCCATGGTCGAGACGGCCGACCGGCTCACCGAGTCGGAGGGCTCGCCGCAGCAGTACCTGCTGCTCGTCGGTGCGCTGCGATCGTTGTCGCGGCACGAGCACGACGCGTCGCTCACGCTCGACTCCTACCTGCTGCGCGCACTGTCGCTGGCCGGCTGGGCGCCCAGCTTCGATGCCTGCGCACGCTGTGGCCGGCCGGGGGAGCACACGAGCGTCGTCGTGCAGCTGGGCGGCGTGGTGTGCGACGACTGCGCGCCGCCTGGGGCACCGCGGGTAGGACGCGTCGTCATCGACCTGCTGGCGGCACTCATGAAGGGCGACTGGCCAGCGGCCGAGGCGACGGATGCCGGCACTCGCGCGAAGGCGAGCGGCATCGTCTCCGCCTACACCCAATGGCATCTCGAGCGGGCATTGCGGTCTCTTCCGCACGTCTCACGGGCAGCGACGGGAGAGATTGCGTGACCCCGAAGCCGTATACGCACAAGGACGCCGTCGCCTACCGGCCGGTGGACTGGACGGGTGTGTATCCGCCGCAGGTGCCGGCATCCGCGGTGCCCGGTCACATCGCCCTGGTGATGGACGGCAACGGGCGCTGGGCGAACCGCCGCGGCCTCACGCGCATCGAGGGTCACAAGGCGGGCGAGGCCGCCCTGCTCGACGTGGTCGCCGGCGCCATCCAGATCGGCGTGAAGCAGCTGAGCGTGTACGCGTTCTCGACCGAGAACTGGCGGCGCTCGCCCGACGAGGTGCGATTCCTGATGGGGTTCAACCGCGACGTTCTGCATCGTCGACGCGACCAGCTGAACGAGTGGGGCGTGCGCGTGCGGTGGGCAGGCAGGAAGCCGCGACTGTGGGCATCAGTCATCAAGGAGCTGCAGTTCGCGGAGCGCCTCACGGCCGGCAACGACGTGCTCACGCTGACCATGTGCGTCAACTACGGCGGCCGTACCGAGATCGCGGATGCCGTGCGCGGCATCGCCGACGAGGTCGCGGCGGGCAGGATGCGTCCTTCGGCGATCACCGAGAAGACGATCCAGCGCCACCTGTACGCACCGGAACTCCCGGACGTGGACCTGTTCGTTCGTAGCTCGGGCGAGCAGCGCACGAGCAACTTCATGCTCTGGCAGAGCGCATATGCCGAGATGGTCTTCCTCGACACGCTGTGGCCGGACTTCACCCGCAAGGACCTGTGGCGCGCCATCGAGCTCTACGCCGCGCGCAACCGCCGCTTTGGCGGCGCGGTCGACGCTCCCACCGACGCGGAATAGCCGCCGGGGACCCGTAGTTGCACCCCACGTGAAAGATCCCATCAAGGTTGACATCTGGTCCGACGTGGCGTGCCCGTGGTGCTACATCGGCAAGCGCAAGTTCGAGGCAGGATCCGGCCTGTTCACCGGGGCTGGCGACGGCCGTGGTGTAGAGGTGGAGTACCACTCGTTCGAGCTCTCGCCGGACACGCCGGTCGACTTTCAGGGCAATGAGGCCGATTACCTCGCCCAGCACAAGGGGATCAGTCCCGAGCAGGCGGCGCAGATGCTGGAGCGTGTCGGCGGAATCGCGGGCCAGGTCGGGCTCGACTACGACTTCGCCGCGATGCAGCACACGAACACGGTGAAGGCGCACGAGCTCATCCACTATGCGAAGGCACACGGCAAGCAGGCCGAGATGAAGGAGCGCCTGCTGAAGGCTTACTTCGTCGAGGGCGGCCACGTCGGTCGCCTCGGCGACCTCGCACGCTACGCGTCCGAGATCGGGCTCGACGGTGAGGATGCTCGCGGCGCACTCGAGCGCGGCGACTACCTCTCGGCGGTGCGCGAGGACCAGGCGACGGCGCAGGAGTACGGCATCTCAGGCGTGCCGTTCTTCGTCATCGAAGGCAAGTACGGTGTCTCCGGCGCACAGGAGGCGGCAACCTTCGCGCAGGTGCTCGAGCAGGTGTGGAGCGAGCGCGACCAGGCGGACGAGTCCGAGGAAGTGCCGGCATGAGCCTTCTGAAGCCGCTCGGCGACCCGAACGCGATCGTCTGCGACGGGGACGTCTGTGCGATTCCCGCGCCCGCGGATGACGAGTCGCCCGTGCCCGCGCAGCGAGACTAGCTGTACAGACCGGCACTAGGCGCCGTGCGGCTGGTCTCAGCGCATACACCCAGTCTCACAACGGCCGCGTGACTCTGGGCCGGAGCTGCCGGCGCGCTACTCGGGGTCGGTGATGTCGGCCACGGTGGCGTCGAACGCACGGATGAGCGCGTCGCCGTCGACGAACGCGCTGTAGCCGTGCTCGCCGGCGCCCATCGCGACGGTACGGCCGACGACTGCGGCGTCGGCGACCACCGGCCACGCGGTCGTCGATCCGAACGGCGTGATGGTCCCGCGCTCGTAACCAGTGGCAGCGAGGGCGAGCGAGGCATCCGGGAGCGACAGCTTGTTCACGCCTACCAGCGCGCGCAGCTTCGCCCACGAGATCTTGCGACCACCGGGAACGAGCGCGAACAGATAGTCGCCGTCGTGCCGCTTCACCACAAGCGTCTTGACGATGTCCGACGGCTCGATGCCGAGCAGCGCCGCGGCCTCGTGCAGCGACCGAGCAGCGGGTCGCTCGACGATCCGTACGTCGACACCGCGCGCGGCGGCATCCTCGACAACTCGTTCACGTCCCTGCGGCATTCGCGTCCCGTTTCTGAATCGGCACCTACGCCCTATCTGGTCTTTCAGGCGCTATCTGGGAGAATCGTGAGCGATGTCTCCCTCCGCAACACTAAGCCCCTCGCAGCTGGCCATCGGCCCGCTGCGCCTTGACGCACCCGTCGTGCTCGCGCCGATGGCCGGCATCACCAACACCGCGTTCCGCCGCCTGTGCCGCGAGTTCGGCGCCGGTCTCTACGTCAGCGAGATGATCACATCCCGCGCGCTGGTCGAACGCACGCCGGAGTCGATGCGGCTGATCCGCCACCACGAAAGCGAGACCCCGCGGTCGATCCAGCTGTACGGCGTCGACCCGAAGACCGTGCGGGAGGCGGTGACGATGCTGGTCGCGGAGGATCGCGCCGACCACATCGACCTGAACTTCGGATGCCCCGTCCCCAAGGTCACCCGCAAGGGCGGGGGAGCGGCGCTGCCGTGGAAGCTCGACCTGTTCCGTGACATCGTGACCGCGGCGGTGCAGGCATCCGGCGACCTGCCGCTCACGATCAAGATGCGCAAGGGAATCGACGCCGACCACCTCACGTACCTGGAGGCCGGACGCATCGCCGAAGACGCCGGCGTCTCGTCGATCGCGCTGCACGCGCGCACGGCGTCCGAGTTCTATTCCGGGCACTCCGACTGGTCGGCCATCGCCAGGCTCAAGGAGACCGTGACCAGCGTTCCGGTGCTCGGCAACGGGGACATCTGGACGGGTCAGGATGCCGTCCGAATGGTCGAGCAGACCGGCTGCGACGGCGTCGTCGTCGGTCGTGGCTGCCTCGGGCGTCCCTGGCTGTTCGGCGATCTCGCGGCGGCGTTCATGGCGCGTGCCGGCGAGATCAGCGCCGAGGAGGCGGAGGCCGCGACCGCGCGACCCGGTCTCGGCGAGGTGATGGCCGCGTTCCGGCGGCACACCGAGTTGCTGGTGGAGTTCTTCGAGAGCGAGGAACGTGGATGCCGCGACATCCGTAAGCACGTCGCCTGGTACTTCAAGGGTTACCCGGTGGGTGGCGACCTCCGGGCGCGCCTCGCGACGGTCGAATCGCTGCAGCAGCTGGACGACCTGCTGGGTACGCTCGACCCCACTCAGCCGTACCCCGGTGAGGACGCCGAGGGACCGCGCGGGCGTGCGGGAACCCCGAAGAACCCGGCGCTGCCCGACCGATGGCTGGACTCACGCTCGATCGGGGCCGAAGAGCATGAGCAGCTGGCCGAGGCAGAGGTGAACACGAGTGGTGGCTGAGCCCGGCACCACCACCGATGCCGGCGCCGCCCGGACTGCCGACAGCGGACGAACCGGGGCTGCCGCCGAGCCGACCGGCTACTCAGCCTTCGACCGTGAACGCTGGCTGCCCGAGCAGCACTCGACCCGGCGCAGCGACTTCGCGCGCGACCGCGCCCGGCTGCTGCACTCCAGCGCGCTGCGCAGGCTCGCCGCGAAGACCCAGGTGCTGAGCCCCACGGCCGGGCTCGACTTCGCCCGCAACCGGCTGACGCACTCCCTGGAAGTGGCTCAGGTGGGGCGCGAACTGGCCTCGAGCCTCGGCCTCGACCCGGACGTGGTCGACACCGCGTGCCTCGCGCACGACATCGGGCATCCGCCATTCGGGCACAACGGCGAGCGGGCCTTGGCCGAGTGGGCGAGCGACATCGGTGGGTTCGAGGGCAACGCGCAGACGCTGCGACTTCTCACGCGGCTGGAGCCGAAGGTGTTCGGTGCCGACGGGCATCCGTACGGCCTCAACCTGACGCGTGCGAGCCTCGACGCGAGCTGCAAGTACCCGTGGCCGGCGTCGTCGTCGGTGGCCGACCCCAGCGGACGCGCCAAGTTCGGCTTCTACGCCGACGACGAACCGGCATTCCACTGGCTCCGCGAGGGTGCGCCGGAGCGCGCGAGGTGCATCGAAGCACAGGTGATGGACCTCTCCGACGACATCGCGTACTCGGTTCACGACTTCGAAGACGCGGTGGTCAACGGATACATCGACGTCGCCGCGCTCGGCCGTCGCGTCGACCACGACGCACTCGTGAGCTCCATGTACGAGTGGATCGGCGGAGAGATCGGGCACGGCCAGCTCATTGCCGCTTTCGATCGGCTGGACAGCCTGGATGTCTGGCTCGACGACTGGGACGGCTCGCGTCGCGCCCAGGCGAGGCTCAAGAATCTGACCAGCCAGCTCATCGGCCGGTTCGCCGTCTCCTCAGCCCGGGCCACGCGCGAGGCGTTCCCGCAATCGAGCCTCATTCGCTTCGGGGCGGATGTCGTGGTGCCGCCGGAGATCCAGGCGGAGATCGCCGTTCTGAAGGGAATCGTCGCCACCTTCGTGATGTCCCGCAACACCCGCCAGCCGATCTACGCGAGGCAGCGCACGATGCTCGCCGAGCTGGCCGACGTGCTGCTGGCCACGGGCGAGGCGGACCTCGACCCCGGATTCGCGGAGGACTGGAGGTCCGCGGGCGACGACGCCGCCCGCAAGCGCGTCGTCGTCGATCAGGTCGCCAGCCTCACCGACCAGTCGGCGATCTCCTGGTACGAGCGCCTCGCGCACAAGTAGTCCACAGGCCCGCGCGCGTGGCGTGGGCGCCCTAGAATCAACGCCATGGCGGGCCGCATTCGACAGAGCGATGTCGAAGAGGTCAAGGCCAGAACGAACCTCGCCGACATCGTCGGCGACTACGTCACCCTGAAGTCCGCCGGTGTCGGATCCCTGAAGGGCCTGTGCCCGTTCCACGACGAGCGCAGCCCGAGCTTTCAGGTGCGTCCGCAGGTCGGTCTTTACCACTGCTTCGGCTGCGGTGAGGGCGGCGACGTGTACGAGTTCCTGATGAAGATGGACCACGTCACGTTCGCCGAGGCCGTCGAACGGCTCGCCGCACGCATCGGCTACAGCCTGCACTACGAGGACGGGGGCCCCGCGGCGGCGGAGTCCGGCAACCGTGCGCGACTCATCGCGGCGAATGCGGCCGCCGAGGACTTCTTCCGGGAACGGCTGGGCGCGCCTGATGCTGACGCGGCCCGCCGCTTCCTGGGTGAGCGCGGCTTCGACCCGATCGCCGCGGAACGCTTCGGCGTCGGCTTCGCCCCGAACGCGTGGGATGCGCTCGGGGCCCACCTGCGCGGCCGCGGCTTCACCGCCGACGAGTTGGCGGCATCCGGTCTCGTCTCAACGGGCGAGCGCGGCAGCTCGTACGACAGATTCCGCGGCCGGGTGATCTGGCCGATTCGCGACGTCACAGGCCAGACGGTCGGGTTCGGCGCGCGCAGGCTGCTCGACGACGACAAGGGGCCGAAGTACCTCAACACCCCAGAGACGGCGATCTACCACAAGGCCCAGGTGCTCTACGGGTTGGACCTCGCCAAGCGCGAGATCTCGCGCTCCCACCGGGTCGTCGTCGTCGAGGGCTACACCGACGTGATGGCGTGCCATCTCGCGGGCGTCGATACGGCCGTTGCCACCTGCGGCACGGCCTTCGGGGTCGACCACATCAAGGTGCTGCGCCGGGTGCTCGGCGACGACAGCGGTCTCGGGGAGGTCGTGTTCACGTTCGACCCGGACGAAGCGGGTCAGAAGGCAGCCCTGCGGGCCTTCGGCGAGGAGCAGCGCTTCGCCGCGCAGACCTACGTTGCCGTCGGTCCGGAGGGACTCGACCCGTGCGACCTGCGGCTGAAGCAGGGCGACGCCGCCGTGCGCCGGATGGTGGATGCGAAGCGTCCGATGTTCGAGTTCGTCATCCGGCAGGCGCTCAGCAAGTACGACCTCGAGACCGTCGAGGGCCGCGTCGCGGCGCTGCGCGAGTGCGCGCCGATCGTGGCGGGCATCCGTGATGCCGCTCTGCGGCCCGGCTACACTCGCCAGCTGGCACGGATGCTCGGCACGGAGTTGACCGAGGTGCAGTCCGCCGTGCAGGCGTCGCTGCGGGCGACAGGAGCACAGGCCGGGCGCAGTGCAGGGCGGGGCGATCAGCGCGGGGAACGCGATGCCCGCCGCGACCGCGAACCCTACGACTCGCGCGGCGAGCATGAGCGCGTGCGGCGCGAACCGGAGGTGACGCTTGCGAGCATCGGATCCGACCCGGCCACTCGTCTGGAACGCGAGGCGCTGATGGCCGTGCTGCAGTACCCGCAACACGTGGGCGCACAGCGTGCCGCCGCCGTTGCCCACTCCGGCTTCTCCAACGCGTCGCTCGCCGTGGTGCGCGACGCGATCGCCGCGAACGCCGACGCATACGGCACCGCCGCCTGGGCCGAACGGGTCGCCGGCGACGTGCCGCCGCCCTTCGCCGGCTTGGTGAGGCAGCTCAGCGTCGCGCCGATCCCGGCGCGCGACGAGGCAGGAGCTGCGGCGTTCGCCACGTCGGTGACGGCGTCCCTGCTCGACCGCGACCTGCTTCGACGCAAGGCGGATGCCCTCGGCCGGCTGCAGCGCACCGATCCCGGTGATCGCGAGACGGTGGCGGGCATCCAGCGCGAGCTCGTGCAGATCGACGCGGACCGGGTGCGGCTCCGCGGCGAGTGACGCCCTCGCGGCGCCCCTAATAGGCTGATTCGCATGCCTGCCGGAGCCACCGAATGACCGCACAGACGTACCGCGACCCGATCGTTCTCGACGACCTCTCGGCGGAGTACCCGCCGCACGGCGCATCAGCAGGGTGTGTCGCCCTGCGCGGCATCAGCCTCCGCGTCCGGCCCGACGAGGTACTGGGCATCCTCGGCGAGAGCGGCTCGGGCAAGAGCACGCTCGCGCGCATAGTCTCCGGCAGGGCGGGCGCCGACGGGGGAGCGGCACCACGGATCACCGGCGGTGACGCGACGGTGATGGGTCATTCCATCAGACGGCTGCGCCCCCGCGACCGGAGCGTGCTGACGTTCAGCGTCGGCTACCTGCGACAGGACGCCGGTGCCCGCCTCGACCGGGCGCTGACCGTCTCGGACCTCGTTTCCGCTCCGATCTACGAGCGGGACAAGCGCTTCAGCAGACGCGAGGCCGGGCTGCGCGTCGCCTCCCTGCTCGACTCGGTGCAGTTGCCGCTCGGTGTGCTCGACAAGTACCCGTACGAGCTCAGCAGCGGCCAGCGGCAGCGGGTGGCGATCGCGCAGGCGCTGGTGCTCGGGCCGAGCGTGCTCGTCGCCGACGAGCCGACGGCAGGCATCGACGTGACGGTGCGCGACTCCGTCGTCGACCTCCTGGCCAGGCTGCACGGCGAGCACGATTTCGCCGCGGTCATCGTCAGCCACGACGCCCGTGTGCTCAGGCACGCCACCGCCACCGTGGCGGTGCTGCAGTCCGGATCGCTGGTCGGTTACGGCACCATGGAAGACGTCTTCACCGCGCCGACGCACCCCTACGTCGCGCAGCTCGCGGAGGCGCTCCGGCTTAGCGAATGACTGCGGTCTCGGCGCCGCGCCCGGCACCGCCTGTCGATTTGTCCAGGCGCCGCGCTTTGGTAAAGTAGGGGAGCCCCGCGGGGGCATTCCTCCATAGCTCAATTGGCAGAGCAGCCGGCTGTTAACCGGCAGGTTCTTGGTTCGAGTCCAAGTGGGGGAGCGTCAAGGCCTCGCCGCATCAACGGCGGCGGGCATACGGTCGATAACGTCATGAATCACGCTGTCGACGTCTTCCAGGGTCAGGGCTGGTTGCAGCTCGGCGAGTTGGCGCTCGCGTTCGTGCTCAGCGCCCTCGTGGGTCTCGAGCGGCAGCTGCGCGGCAAGAGCGCAGGGCTTCGCACTCAGGCCATCGTCGGCACGTCCGCGGCACTGTTCCTGCTGGTGAGCAAGTACGGCTTCACGGACGTTCTCGGCCCTCACGTCTCTCTCGACCCATCCCGCGTCGCGGCGCAGATCGTGACCGGCATCGGGTTTCTCGGGGCCGGGCTCATCCTCACGCGTCGCGGCGCCGTGCACGGCCTGACGACCGCGGCATCCGTGTGGGAGACCGCCGCGATCGGCATGGCTGCCGGTGCCGGGCTCTGGGTGCTCGCGCTGGCCGTGACCGCCTTGCACTTCGTGATCGCCTACGGTCTCACGGCCGTCACACGGCTGCTGCCGCGCGGTCGCAACGCTCAGCTCCAGCTGGAGGTGGTGTACCGCGACGGCCGTGGTCTGCTCAGGGATGTTCTGACCGCGATCACCGGAAGCGGTTGGGTGGTCAGCCGCACGGACCACCACGCGGCGGGCGATGGCCTGGCCGCCGTGCTGTTGGAATTGCGGGGCCCCGATGACGCGTCCCGGCTGATCGACGCTCTGAGCGATATCGACGGCGTCAGCAGCGTGCAACTGGTGTCCGAGGACGACCTGGAGTAGAGCGGAGCATCCACCCCCGTGAGTAGCGTTGGAGCCATGTCCGATCGCTCCGACCTGCTCATCACCGCAGACGAACTCGCCGCCGCGCTGAACACCGCCGACGGTCGCCGTGTGAGGCTCCTCGACGTGCGGTGGCGCCTGGATATGCCTGACGGACGGCCCGCCTACCTCGCCGGCCACATTCCGGGCGCCGTGTACGTGGACCTCGACATGCAGCTGGCGAAGAAGGGCGACGCCCGCCAGGGCAGGCATCCATTGCCGCCGATCGCGCAGTTCAAGAGGGATGCCCGCGCCTGGGGTACCGACGACGGCGACCGCGTGGTCGTCTACGACGACCTCGGCAACATGTCGGCTGCCAGGGCATGGTGGCTCCTGCGGTACGGCGGATTCGACGACGTGCGGATGCTCGACGGCGGCCTGCGCGCGTGGCTCGCCTCCGGCCGAGAGCTGGAGTCAGGGCCCGTGCATCCTGCACCTGGCACCGTGTCGTTGAGCTACGGCCACCTCCCGGTCGTCTCCATGGACGAGGCGCTGCACGTTGGGCACCACGGGGTCCTCTTGGATGCCCGAGCGCCGGAGCGGTACCGCGGCGAGACCGAGCCGATCGACCCGCGCGCCGGGCATATCCCGGGGGCACGCAACACGCCGACGACCGCCAACGTTGACGAATCCGGACGGTTCCTCGATGCCGGCTCGCTACGTGAACGTTTCGAGGCCGCCGGTGTCACTGAGGACATCCAGGTCGCGACGTACTGCGGCTCCGGGGTGACGGCGGCGCACAACGCAGCCGCGCTGATGATCGCGGGCTTCCGGCCCGCCTTGTACCCGGGGTCGTGGAGTCAGTGGTCGCAGCACGCCGACCGTCCGGTCGCCACGGGCGACGAGCCGGCCGACGACGAGCAGCACGACGTACTCCGCGGGGAGTAGGCACGACCGGCCAGGCGGCCGACGGGTCGGGCGCTGCCGCTGGCTAGCATGAGGAGATGCCGCACCCGCCCTGGCTGCGCACCGGGCCCGATCCGGCGCCCGAGATTCGCACCCGCCGATCCTGGCGCGGACGGGTCTTCGCCACCGCGCTGAGCATCTTCGTGCAGCTGCCCGGACTCGGGTTCGCCTTCGCGGGCGCGTGGCACCACGCCCGCGGTCCGGTCGATGTCGTGTCGGTGGGATCCGTCGTGCTCGGTATCGCGGCTGCGGCGCTTCTGCTGCTTCCATCGCGCAGGGCCGGCGTGGTCGCCGTCGCGGCGCTCGCGGTTCCGGCGATCGCGCTGGCACCGGGCCCGCCCGCCGCAGCACTGGCGGTGGCGATCGCGGTGGCACGCGCGGTGCTCGGCGGCGCGGCGATCTGGGCGTGGTGCACGCTGGCCGGGGTCGGGCTTGCCGGGATCGGCTGGATCGTCGGGCAGGGCGGGGGAGCGGCGGGGATCCGGGTGCTCGCCGTCACCGTCGCGCTCTGCGTGGTCGCGGCCGCAGCCAGCGGCGCGAGTGGCAGGCGGGAGCGATTCCGCATCGCAGCCCGCGAGGAGGCCTCCCGCCGGCGGTCGGCCGCAGAGGAGGAACGTCTGCGCATCGCCAGGGAGCTGCACGACGTTCTGGCGCACTCGCTGTCGCAGATCAGCGTGCAGGCGGGCGTCGGACTCCACCTGTTCGACGACGACCCTGAGAGCGCGAGGCAGAGCCTGCGTTCCATCCGCGAGACGAGCGCGACGGCGCTCGACGAGGTGCGCGGAGTGCTCGGGATGCTCCGGCAGTCCGACGACTCGGCGAAGACGTCTGCGCCGCGGCGCCCTGAGCCGACGCTGCACGCCCTGCCGGCGCTGCTGGAGGAGACCCGGCGGCTCGGGCTGAGCGTCGAAGCGCACGGCGACGCCGCGACCGGTGCCTGGACGGGCGACCCGCCCGTGTCGGCCGCCACCCAGACCGCCGCGTATCGCGTCGTGCAGGAGTCGCTGACGAACGTGCGACGGCACGCGCCCGGCGCCCTCGTGAAGGTGGAGGTGGGTGTCGAACGGGATGCCGTAACCCTTCGCGTCGAGAATGGCCCGCCGCCGACCGCCGCCGAGCTCGGGGCGGCCAGAGAGGAGCGGGCACCTGGTCGGGGCATCCTGGGGATGCGCGAGCGGGCCGCAGCGCTCGGTGGCACTCTGGAGGCCGGGCCGACCGTGGCGGGCGGATTCGTCGTGACCGCCCGCCTGCCGATCGGACCGAGGGGCGCTGCCACACCCCGAGAGGAGACCACGTGATCCGCGTCGTTCTGGCAGACGACCAGCAGCTCGTGCGGGCCGGATTCCGCGCGCTGCTCGACCACGAACCCGACATCGAGGTGGTGGGCGAGGCATCCACGGGCCGGGAGGCCGTAGCCCTGGTTCGACGCGAGCGGCCCGATGTCGTGCTCATGGACATCCGCATGCCCGACGGCGACGGCCTCTGGGCGACCTCGGAGATCGTGGGGGATGACGCACTGCAGGGCGTGCACGTCGTCATCGTCACCACATTCGAGCTCGACGAGTACGTGTCAGAGGCGATCAGGTCCGGAGCCAGCGGCTTCCTGGTGAAGGACACGGACCCCGTCGAGTTGATCCGTTCGGTGCGCGTCGCGGCCGCGGGCGATGCGCTCCTTTCGCCCGGTGTGACCCGGCGACTGCTGTCGCGCCTGGCCGGATCCGTGCGCCCCGAGGTGACCGCCGCCGTGCTCGAGCCGCTCACCGAGCGGGAGCGTGAGGTGCTCGCCCTCGTCGCGGAGGGCCTGAGCAACGCCGAGATCGGTGTGCGGCTCTTCATGAGCCCGCTCACCGCGAAGACACACGTGTCGCGCATCTTGACGAAACTGGATGCCCGCGACCGCGTGCACCTCGTGGTCATCGCGTACGAGTCGGGGCTCGTGGCTCCAGGCCGGTTCTGACCGCACCTGCCCTGCTCCGGCGGGATCCGGCTCGTGCTCCCAGAGGAGCAGAAGGATGTCTCCCGCCGGCGGACGCGCCGGCACTGGCCCTGGAACGAACCTGGAATCGGCTCGAACCGAGCCCGTTCACGTATCAGAAAGGTTCTCGCATCATGGTCAGCGCACTCTTGTCGACTGCGAGCGCGGCGCCCGTCGCGGTCGCAGCGCACTGGGGCGGCCCGTGGGCCGGGGGATTCTTCCCGTTCTTCCCACTGTTCTTCCTCATCCCGATCTTCTGGATCCTCGTGATCGGATTGATCGTGTTCCTCGTCACCAGGCGCCGCAGGGCGTACTGGCGTGAACACGGACCCGGCCAGTTCGGCCCGTACGGAAGCTGGGCGGCGAGCAACAACGCCGAGTCGACTCTCGCCGAGCGCTTCGCGCAGGGCGACATCGACGAGGTGGAGTACCGCAAGCGCCTCGAGGTGCTGCGGGCCAACCGTCCTGGACCGTCGCCCCGCTGATGGGACACCGCCGGTTGAGCTGCGAACCCGCGCTCAGCCGGCGGCGGTTCGCGAATGCGCGCTCAGCCCTCGAGGTGGTCGATCCCCGGAAGCCAGCTCTGACCGGGAACGCCCCAGCCGCGCTTGCGCTCGACCTTCGCCGCCGTGCGCGCGGGGCCGTCGGTGAGTCGGTCCACGTACAGGAGGCCGTCGAGGTGGTCGTACTCGTGCTGGAAGATCCGGGCGAGCCAGCCATCCGCGCGCACCTCGAACGGCTGCTGCTCCAGATCGACCGCCTGCAGAATTGCTCGTGGGGAGCGACGAAGCGGGAATCTCTCGCCGGGGAAGGACAGGCATCCTTCCGACTCCGTCTCGGGGTCAGCGTCACCGGCAGGCACCGGTGCTATCCACAGTGTCGGGTTGATCGCGACCCCGCGGTGCCGAGTATCGGAGTCATCCGTCCAGTCGTAGACGAAGAGTCGCTTGGCCACCCCGACCTGCGGACCGGCCAGCCCGACCCCCGGGGCCGCCGCCATCGTGTCGTACATGTCCTCCACCAGTTCGTGCAGGACGGTGTCGAACTCCGTCACCTCGCTGGCTGGGGAGTGCAGCACGGGATCGCCGCAGATGCGGATCGGAAGAACGGCCATTCGACCAGGGTATCGGCGCGCATTGACGTTAGTGTCGTGAGGTGATCTTCGACCTGGCGGCAGCCTCCGGCGACCTCACCGCGCTGCAGCCACGCCAGTTCATCGGCATCCCGATCGCGCTGGTCGGAGCCGTGTTCCTCTCGCTCGGCGCGCAACTGCAGCACCGCGGCGTGACCAAGGTCGAACGGCACACCGACCACGACGGCCGCGGCGGGCTTCAGCTGAAGCAGCTCACGATGCTTCTGTCCCGGCCCTCCTGGGTCTTCGGCACGCTCATGCTGGGCCTGGCCATCGTGCTCCAGCTGACCAGCCTGGCGTTCTCGCCGCTCATCGTCGTGCAGCCGTTGGGTGCCGTGTCGCTCGTCATCACGGCGATCATCAATGCCCGGGTGAGCGGAAATCGGTTGAACAAACGCACGATCCTGGCGATCTGTCTCTGTGTGGGCGGCGTCGGCGCGTTCGTCGTCATTGCCGCCTTCGCGGCGCGTGAGGTCCCCGTCACCGAGAGCGATCTCGTCGAGATCCTCATCGTGCTCGGCATCGTGCTGGTGCTCTTCGGTGTGGCGTTCGTCGTCTTCCGCGCGAATCTGCCTGCCATCGGCTATGTGGTCGGTGCCGGCGTGCTCTACGGGTTCGTCGCGACCCTGGCGAAGTCCGTGATCTCGCGCATCGAGCAGCAGGAATTCGACGTGCTCACTCTCTGGTGCGTGCTCGCGCTCCTGGCGGCCGTCGGCCTCGGCGCGTACTTCGTGCAGAACGCCTATGCGTCCGGGCCGCCCGATCTCGTCATCGCCGGGCTCACCGTGATCGACCCGCTCGTCGCCGTCACGATTGGCATCACCATCCTGAACGAGGCAGCTGCTGCACAGTTGTGGCAGATGCTCGCGTTCCTGCTCTGCGGCGCCGTCGCGATAGTGGGAGTCTTCCTGCTGGCCCGCGTTCATCCGGGTGTGCGCTCGTATGACGACGCGGCCACACCCGAAACACCGCACGGAGAGGGCTCTGCATAGACTGGGGCCTGGATCCCGCCCGGTCTCGCCTCCCCGGTGCCTGGGAAAGTGCCGGGCCCCTTCGGCGCAAGAAGCATGAAGAGAAGGACGACTCCTTGACGGACTCACGCGACGCGGTTGCGGAACCCTCGCCTCCCGCGACCTCGCAGCGCAAGCCCCTGAAAGTACTGATCGGTGTCGACACGTTCGCACCCGACGTCAACGGCGCGGCCAGGTTCGCAGAGCGACTTGCGGCTGGCCTTGTTCAACGCGGACACGAGGTGCACGTGATGGGACCGTCTGCGGGTCGCAGGCACGGCACCTGGATCGAGGAGCACGAGGGTCAGCGCATGATCATGCACCGGCTGTACAGCTGGCGCTGGCCCCCGCACCCGTGGCTCCGGTTCGCGATGCCGTGGACCATCAAGCGCAACAGTGCGCGTGTACTCGACGAGGTGCGGCCAGACGTCGTGCACTTCCAATCCCCTGTCATCGTGGGTCGAGGGCTGGCGATCGAGGCGCAGAAGCGCGGAATCCGTCTGATCGGAACCAACCACCTGATGCCGGAGAACATGGTCGAGTTCTCTCTCATTCCTTCGTCGCTGCAGAAGTGGTCGGTGGGAATCGCGTGGAAGGGTGCCGGACGCACGTTCCGACGCGCCGAGGCGGTGACCACGCCGACGCACAAGGCGGCCCAGTTCCTCGAAGAGCACACCGGACTGCGCGGTGTGTATGCCGTTTCGTGCGGAGTGGATGCCCACAAGTACACGCCGAACTTCGAGCCGCGTACCGAGAATCGCATCGTCTTCGTGGGACGCGTGACAGGCGAGAAGCAGATCGACGTCCTTCTGCGTGCGGTACGGATGCTTCCTGATGACCTCGACGCGAGGCTGGAGATCGTGGGTGACGGCGATCAGCGCAAGCACCTCGAGCAGCTCGCCGAGCAGTTGGGTATCGCCGACACAGTGACGTTCACCGGCTATGTCTCCGACGACGAGCTCCGCGAGGCCTATACGAGGGCGACGGTGTTGGCGATGCCGTCCATTGCAGAGCTCCAGTCCATTGTGACGATGGAAGCGATGGCATCCGCTCTGCCGGTCGTCGCCGCAGACGCTATGGCGCTTCCGCACCTGGTGCACGACGGGCAGAACGGATACCTGTTCCGGCCGGGCGATGCCGCGGACCTCGCGCGGAAGCTCGAGCGTGTACTGCGGATGCCGGAAGACGAGCTCACCGCGATGAAGAAGGAGTCTCTGCGCCTCATCGCGGCCCACGACATCCAGCGCACGCTGAACACTTTCGAGTGCCTGTATCGTGGTGAAGCGGTGCCCGACCTCGTCACGGACGATGTCGCACCGGCCGACGCGGAGTGACCGCGTCGCGCCAGGGGCGGTAGCTCAGCTGGTTAGAGCATCGGACTCATAATCCGCCGGTCACGGGTTCAAGTCCCGTCCGCCCTACTTCCCTTGAAAACACTGGGAACGGCAGCCATTGAATGGCTGCCGTTCTTGAATTTCAGGAGCGGTTTGCCCACATTTTGCCCACATTTGTTTCGCCGACTTCGTTGAGTCGGTCGGCGACGGCGTCGAGGTCGTCGTCGAAGAGGTCGCTGTAGGTGTCGAGGGTCATGGCGGCGGAGGCATGTCCGAGCATGCGTTGCACGGCCTTCACATTCGCTCCGGCGCTGACCGCGAGCGAGGCCGCGGTGTGCCGGAGGTCGTGGATCGTCATGGGCCGCAGGCCGGCCTGTTCGAGCGCGGCGTCCCACCACGAATTGGCGGTCATGGTCGGTGTGCGCTGGTAGCCCCCGTGCCCGTCGTCGAAGACGATGTCGTCTCTGGTCTTGCCTTCGCAGGCGGCCGCGAGTGGGATGGCGAGGAACTTCGGATAGGGAACGCTGCGACGCTCGTGGGTCTTGGGAGTGCCGACCAGGATCGACCCGTTCACGTAGACGGCGTTCTCGGCGACCATCAGCCGCCGTCTGAGCGTGTCGATGTCCCGGACGCGCAGTGCGGAGGCTTCACCCCACCGCAGGCCCGTGTAGGCGAGCAGGGCGATGATCGCGGCGTGATTGCCGCTGGCTTCCACCAGCTCGGCGACCTGTTCGTTGGTCAGATAGACGTGTTCCTTTGAGGTCCGGCGGGGGAGTTTCACCCCGCGTGCCGGGTTGGACGAGATCAAATGGTCTTTCACGGCCGTGTCGAGGATGCCGGCGAGGATGTCGTGGCAGCGGCGCACGATCGTCGGCGACTTCGGCTTCTTGCCCTCGCTGCCGGCGCCGAGCTGGGTGATCCAGGCTTGTACATCGCTGTGCCGAATGGTGCCGATCATCCGCTGCCCCCAGTGCGGCTCAACGTGCAGCCGCCAAGCGGACTCGTAGACGTAGGCCGTCGAGGGTTTCACGTGCGACCGGGATGCCAGCCATGCGGCGCCGAGGCGGCCGACGGTGGCTCGTGCAGCGGCCGGGTCGATGAAGTCTCCGGTCGCCTTCTTCATCTCCACCGATGCCAGGAACAGTTCGGCCTCGTGCTTGGTACGGAAGCCCCGCTTGTCGGTCTGTGAATGATCGGGCTTGCGGTACCTGACTCGGTAGCGCTTGCCGGCGGCGGACTCGTAAGCCGTGATGCTGCCCATCGCTAGACCCTCCTGTTCGAGTCGGTGATTCGTTGGCTGAGCGCTTGCCGACTCAGCCCGGTCCGTGCGGCCAGCGAGTTCCAGCTTTCGCCCACCTGCCGGAGCTGGGCCACCAACTCGTCACGCTCGGCACGCAGGACATCCTGCTCATGCTGGAGTCGGCCGATCGCCCGTCCGAGGTGATCGAGTCGTTCGAGGGCGTCGGCGCGCGTGCCCCATCTGTCTTCCAGCTCGCATAGTGCGCCGGCGGCGTGCCGCTGCGCGGCGAGGCGCTCCTGCTCGACCGCATGTCGGATCGTCGCTGCGTCGTGTTGCCGTCGTTGTCGCTCGTACGAGTTTGAACGTCGCTTGGCCTTGCTTGAGATCCCCCGATTTCCCATGCAAGGAGGTTTACAGCCAACCCCTGTCATTGCGGGCGCAATGACAGGGACCCACTGAAAGTGCCTGCGTGCATTGCCACTTTCGATTCTTGGTCTCTTCGTCGCTTCGTCGTCAGACTCGTGTCTCTCCTGGTCTTCCCCGTCACCCACTTTCGCGTCTCCCGTTCGACCCCGGATTCTTCATATTCGTTTCGAGGAGCGCCTCGCCGACGAGTTGTCAGGACGCGCGTCCGACACCCCTTCTAGCGGCCTCCTTCGGGGCGCCTTTGCGTTCTTCCGTTGCTGCCTGGATGATGATCGACTCAGATTCTGGTATCGGAACGGAGGTGAGCTCTACGGCCGGGAAAGAGGAGTACGGCTAGTGCGGCGCCGATTGCCGCTCCGATGAGTTGCGCGGGTAGGAATACGGCCGCGGTGGTGGGGTTGATGCCGGCGAAGCTGTCGGTGAAGATCCGGCCGAGCGCAACGGCGGGGTTGGCGAAACTCGTTGAGGATGTGAAGAAGTACGCGGCGGCGATGTAGGCGGCGACGGCGACGGCGACCGCGCGGTGGGCGGGTCCGCGGGCGAGGGCGAAGATCACGAGCACCAGGCCCGCGGTGGCGACGATCTCGCCGCCCAGGTGTCCGGGGGTGAGCCGGTTGGTGGTGCTGATCGCGACCGGAGCATGTCCGAAGATCGTGTTGGCCAGCAGCACGCCGAGGACGCCACCGATGAACTGCGCGGGCAGATATCCGGCCAGGTGTTTCCAGGGGCGACCGCCGAGCGTGACGTCGACCAGTGAAACGACCGGGTTGAGGTGAGCACCGGAGATCGGGGCGAGCACGACGATGATCACGTACAGCGCCAGCCCGGTGGCGGCCGCGTTGATGCCCAGCCGGATACCCGGGTCCGTGGAAAGCGAGGCTGCTGCGATGCCGGAGCCGACCACGGCGAGGGTGAGCATGCCGGTGCCCAGTAGCTCGGCGACGCAGGCCCGCCAGAGTGGATGCCGCCTGGTCATTCAGACCGTGGTCAGTAGGCGGGCGACCGCGTCGAGCGCACCGGGAACGAGGCGGTAGTAGTGCCAGGTGCCGCGCTTGGTCACGGTGAGGTATTCCGCGTCGACGAGCACCTTCAAGTGGTGGGAAACGGTGGACTGGCTGAGCCGGAGCGGGTCGGTCAGGTCGCACACGCACGCCTCGCTGTCTGCGTGCGCGGCCACCATCGACAGCAGTCGCAGCCGGGCCGGGTCCGCCAATGCTTTCAACGACTTCGCCAGGGACTCCGCGTTGCCGGTGTCGATCGGCTCGCGGGTGATCGGGGCGCAGCACGCTTGCAAGTCGCGGATCGGCAGGAGTTCGGTGACGGACATGAGACCATTCTCCCATATAGATTGACAGTCATCGATGTTTAATCGCAGACTGTCTGCATCGACGCTTGTCGATGGAAGGAGGGTCGATCATGACTGGTTGTTGTGACCCGGAAGAGGGCTGCTGCGAGCCTGGCTGCTGCTGACCCCTTCGGGCGGGGCCCCCCCCCCACAAGGGGGGCGGGCCCCCCCAAAAAAAAAAACAAAAAAAAAAAAAAAAAAACCAAACATTTTTGTTTGGGAACCACAACCGCCGCCCGC